>CAZFHE010000070.1:0-15651 GCA_964518615.1 uncultured Dechloromonas sp.
GCCTGATCTTGCCTAACTGCTTCATGGTGATCACTCCAATGTCTCCCTGCCTAAATATTCAGCAGGTCGGATTGAACACCCCGGTCAATTTTTAACGCGCATCCCCCGCGTTCAATGGTCAACTTTCAGCGAGCAACAACATTCAAACGCCTTTCATCCGAAAATCAAAACCGCTTTACTAAATCCAAAGACTAGAACATCGGCGGCAGCGTGACGGTTGGCGCGGGCTTTGCTGCCAGCGCCAGCTATGGCCAGCAAAAGATCAAGAGCGACTACGCAAGCGTACAAGAACAATCCGGCATCCAGGCTGGCGACGAAGGCTTCCAGATCAATGTCCACGGCAACACCGACCTCAAGGGCGCGGTGATCGAAAGCACCCAGGCCGCCATCGACAACGACAAAAATACCCTCAAGACTGGCACCCTCACCACCTCCGATATCCAGAACCATGCCGAATACGAAGCCAGCAGCATGAGTCTGGGCGGGGGCTATACCGTTGCCGCTGAAGCTAGCGGTGGAAGTTCTCTGCCATCCAGGCCGACAACATCGTCCAGTCCCAAGGTGGCATCCAAGGTCAGAACGGAGTCTCTGTAACTGCCGCTCCCTCGGGAGTGGGCTGCAAACTCTTGGAAACACAGGCAAAATGCGAGATTGCGTCTGCCACGCTCAAGGTTTTCCGGAGGGTGTGGAAGCGATGGCGGTGCGCTGCGGATTCGATCATGAGGTGTTGAATGCTTCCATTGGCCATGGCTGCTGTGGCTATTACCTTGCCCTTGACGGCGCTCGCCGCGCCGACCTGGCAAACGGTTTCGTCCGAGCCGGGCAAGCGCATCGAACTCGACCGCAGCCGCATCAAGCGCGACGGGCCAAGCGTGGAAACCGTCAGCCGCATGATTCTCGACAAGGAATTGACGGATTTCCGCTCCGGCGCGCCCTATCTGATCATCGAGGTCGTTACCCGCTACGACTGTGCGACGCGCAATGCCAATACCTTGAAACGCAGCTTCAAGAAGGGCGATGACAGCATTGTCCGCGAGGATGTGCTCAAGGGCATCGACCTGCCGGTGCGCAGCGGCACGCTCGATGACAAGGTGTTGCGCGAGGTCTGCCGGCCGCCGAAGGACAGCCAGGCCGATCTGCTGGCCAAGGCCAACGAGGCGGCCAGCCAGTTGCGCGAAGCCAATGAGGCCCTAGTGAAAAAGGAGCTGGCCAAGACCGCGCCCGCCGCGCCGACCAGGACGGCGGCTGTGTTGCCGGGGGCCGCCGATCCGGCGCTTCCGCCCGCCCAGGGGCGCGGCGCGGCCCCCGCCAGACGCGCCAACTCCGGCAAACAAGCCGGCTATATGCTCGAACTGGTCGTCAACGAGCCGCGGCAAGCGAGCATCGAATGGGGTTACGAAGGCGCGGGCGCGCCGGAGAACTGGGCCAAGCTCGATCCGCGCAATGCGCTGTGCGCCTCGGGTCAGCGCCAGTCGCCGATCGACATCCGCGATGGCATCAAGGTCGATGTCGAGCCCATTCGTTTCAACTACCGAGCGTCCGGTTTTCGCATTGTCGATAGCGGGCGCTCGGTCGATGTCTTTCTCGGCGGCAATGCCATCACGTTGACCGGTAAAACCTACGCCTTGCAGCATATCCACTTCCGCCACCCGGCCGAGGAGCAAATTGACGGCCGCCGTTTCGACATGTCGGCCCATCTGGTGCATCGCGCCGACGACGGCCAGCTGGCGATCATCGCCGTGCTGCTCGAACGCGGTCCGGAAAATCCCTTCATCCAGACCCTGTGGAATCACCTGCCGCTGGAGAAGCATCTCGGCGTCGAGCCGCCGGGCGTCACGGTTGATCTTGAGGCGCTATTGCCGGCTTCGCGCAATTACTACGCCTACATGGGTTCCCTGAGTACCCCGCCTTGCACCGAAGGCGTGCTCTGGCTGGTGCTCAAGCAGCCGGTGTCGGTGTCGCCGGAACAGATCGACATTTTCTCCCGCCTCTATCGCCACAACGCCCGCCCGATTCAGGCAACCGCCAATCGCCTGATCAAGGAAGGTCGCTGATGACGGGGCGGCTGCGTCCGCCGCCCGCCGAAGCCCGCTCGCACTCGGTTATAATCTTCTGTTGTTGCCATCCATCCCTTCGTCAACGCCAATATCCTATCTGCGGAGACCCCATGAACATCGAGCAAGCGCGCTTCAACATGATCGAACAGCAGATTCGCCCCTGGGAGGTGCTCGACCCGCAGGTGCTCAACCTGATGTTCGTCGTCAAGCGTGAAAATTTCACGCCGCCGGCCTATCGCGATCTCGCTTTCGCCGACATGGAAATCCCGCTTGGCGAAGGCCAGACCATGCTGGCCCCGAAAATCGAGGCCAAGCTCTTGCAGGAACTGGGGCTGAAGCCGACCGACAAGGCGCTCGAGATCGGAACCGGCAGCGGCTACATGGCGGCTCTGCTGGCCGCCCGCGCCGAGCATGTGGTCAGCGTCGAGAGCCGCCCGGCCCTGGCCGAGCAGGCCCGCCGCAATCTGGAGGCCGCTGGCGTCGATAATGTCACCGTCGAAATCGGCGATGGCATCGGCGGCTGGCCCGCCCGCGGCCCCTACGACGCCATCGTCGTTTCTGGTTCGCTGCCGGAACTGCCCGAGGCCCTGCTCAGGCAATTGCGCCTTGGCGGCCGGCTGGCCGCCATCGTCGGCAGCGCGCCGGTCATGGAAGCGGTGCTGGTGACCTGTACCGGAGAAGGCATCTACAACACCGTGAATCTGTTCGAGACGGTCGTCGCGCCGCTCGACGGCATCGCCGCCAAGCCCGCTTTCGCTTTCTGATGCGGTGGTCGTTGTCCGGCATCTGTTCATGAGAAGGCTTGCCTGTCTGTGCGCGCTCTTGCTCGCCGGACCCGCCCTGGGCGCCGACCTGATGCAAATCTACCGGGCCGCCCAGGACAACGACCCGACCTACGCCGCCGCCCGCGCCAGCCTCGACGCCGGGCGCGAAAAGCTGCCGCAGGGGCTGGCCGGCCTCTTGCCCAGCCTGAACCTGTCGGGCAACAGCACCTGGAACGACAACGAGTTGTCGGCCAGCAACAGTCCCGGCAGCACGCAACAAAAATACAATTCCAAGGGCTATCAGTTGTCCTTGTCGCAGCCCCTGTTCCGCTGGCAAAACTGGGTTGCCTACGACCAGTCGAAACTCCAGGTCGCGCAGGCCGAGGCCAATTTCGCCCAGGCCCGCCAGGACTTGATCCTGCGCGTCGCCCAGGCCTATTTCGACACCCTGTTCGCCTATGAAAACCTGAGCGCGGTGCGCGCCAGCAAGGAAGCGATCGGCCTGCAACTGGAATCGGCGAAAAAGAATTTCGAGGTCGGCACCGCCACCATTACCGATACGCATGAGGCGCAGGCCCGCCACGACCTCGCCCTGGCGCAGGAAATTGCCGCCGAGAGCGATCTGGAAGTCAGGCTGAATGCCTTGCAGGCCATCATCGGCCGCCCGCCGGGCAAGCTCGCTCGTCTGCGCAAGGATGCCGAGGCCAGCCCGCCGCAGCCCAGCGACATGAACCAGTGGGTCGGCGCCGCCGAACAGGACAGCCTCTCGGTGCAGATTCAGCAGGCGGCGGCGGAAATCGCCGATCGCGAAGTCGACCGCCAGCGCGCCGGCCATTACCCGACCCTCGATCTGGTGGCCAATGTGGGCCATGCCAAATCCTTCACCCAGGGCGCGGGCCTGTTGGAAAACGATTTCCAGAATGTCGGCGTTCAGTTGAACATTCCGCTCTATCTCGGCGGCCAGGTGAATTCCCGCCAGCGCGAAGCCAGCGCCAACCGCGCGGCGGCCCAATCCCTGCTCGAAGCGGCGCGGCGCGGCGCGGCCCTGTCGGCCCGCCAGCACTATCTGGGCGTCGCCAATGGCCTGGCGCAAATTCGCGCCCTGAAGGCGGCCCTGATTTCCTCGCAATCGGCGCTTGAATCGAACAAGCTCGGTTATGAAGTTGGCGTGCGCATCATCATCGACGTGCTCAATGCCGAAAACCAGGTCTACGTGACCCGCCGCGACCTTGCCCGTTCCACCTTCGATACCCTGCTCGCTCAGTTGCAGCTAAAAAGCGCCGTCGGCGCCCTCGGCGACGAGGACGTCGCCGCCCTCAACGCCCTGCTCGATCCGACCAGCGCGCAATAAGCGCGAGCGTGCGCTCCGCCGCCCCGCGATGGGCGCGGGCGAAATCCCCGGCGGCCCGGCGCATCGCCGACAAGGGGCCGGTATCGGTCGGCGCATCGGCCAGCAATTCACGCACCGCGCTCGCCAGCGCCTCGGCATCATTGACCCGGCGCGCCGCGCCGGCCGCGATGGCATCCTCGGTCGCCTGCAAGAAATTGAAGGTATGCGGCCCGACCAGAACCGGGCATGCGCAGGCCGCCGCCTCGATCAGATTCTGCCCGCCGAGCGGCAACAGGCTGCCGCCGATGAAGGCCAGATCGGCCAGGCGGTAATAGGCCGCCATTTCGCCCATGCTGTCGCCGAGCCAGACCGCGGTATCCGCCTCGGGCAGCCCGTCGCTGCGCCGACGCCAGGACCAGCCCTGTTGCGCGAGCAAGTCCGCCACCTCGCCAAAACGCTGCGGATGGCGCGGCACCAGCGCCAGCAGGGCGTCGGGCGTCGCCACGCGCCGCCAGGCCGCAAGCAGCAAGGCTTCCTCGCCTTCGCGGGTGCTGGCCGCCAGCCAGACCGGGCGTGTCCCGATCGCTTCGCGCCAATGCTCGCCCAGCGCGATTTTCTCCGGGTCCGGCCTCACATCGAATTTGAGATTGCCGCACGCTTCGACCGGGGTCGCACCCAATGCGGCGATGCGCCCCGCATCATCAGCCGTCTGGGCGCAGACCCCGGCCAGCGCCCTGAAAGCCGGGCGCGCCAAGGCCGGCAGCCGCCCGTAGCCGCGCGCCGAACGCTCCGACAAGCGGGCATTGGCGAGCATTACCGGCAGCTTTCTGGCAGCGCAGGCGGCCAGCAGATTCGGCCAGATCTCGGTTTCCATCAACACGCCGAAGGCGGGCCGAAAATGGGCCAGAAAACGCCGCGTCGCGCCGGGATAGTCATAAGGCAAATAGGCTTGCAAGACCCGCTCGCCATAGACCGCGCGCCCGGCTTCGCGCCCGGTCGGCGTCATGCCGGTCAGCAGGATGCGATGCCCCGGCCAGCGCGCCAGCAAGCCCTCGATCAGCGGCTGGGCGGCGCGCGTCTCGCCAACCGACACGGCATGCACCCAGATCAGCGGCGCTGCCGGAGGCGTGGAGCCATAGAAGCCGTAACGCTCGCCCAGATGCCGCCGGTATTCCGGCTGCTTTCGCGAGCGCCACAAGAGTCGCAGCCCGATCAGCGGCGTTGCCAGAAGCCACAGGAGGGAATAGAGGCCGCGGGCCATCAGCCGGGCGCTGCCTGCAACTCGCCGAGCACCGCTTCCACCGCCGGCACTTGTCCCTTGCCGCCCAGGTTGCGATGGAAACCGGCACCGAAAACGCCAGTCAGGCCCGGATCGGTGGCGGTGTAGAGGGCCACGGTCGGCGCGTTCAGCGCCACCGCCAGGTGGGTGAGTCCGGTATCCACGCCGACCACGGCGCGGGCGCCGGATAGCAGGGCGGCCAGGGCGGGGATGTCGAGCGGCGGGGCCGCGACAGCGCCGGGAATGCCAGCCGCCAGACGCGCCGCCCGCTCGCGCTCGGCGGGGCTGCCGCCGGGCAGCACGGCGCGGCAGCCTTGCTCATGGAGGCGCGGGCCGAGTTCGAGCCAATGCGCCTCGGGCCACAGTTTGTCTTCGCGGCTGGTCGCGGTCAGCAGCACCGCATAGGGGAGGGGGGGCAGCCAGGAAAACGCGGCGGGCGCGACCGCGATGCCGTAATCCGGCGCGCCGTCGGCGGCGTAGCCAAGCGCCAAGGCGGCGAGCAGCCGGTTGCGGGTGATGGCGTGTTCCGCCACCGAAACCGCGACATGGCGCTGATAGAAGCGCGCCGCCAGCGGTTCGCGGACGGTGTGAGGGTCGAAGCCGCAGCAGGGGCCGATGGCCTGGGCGGCGACCAAGGCGCTTTTGAGCAAACCCTGGGTATCGAGGATCAGGTCGTAGCGTTGCGAGCGCAGTCTGGCGCGAAAGGCCGCGATTTCACGCCAGGTCGGGCGGCAAAGCGCGTGCTTGCGCCAGCGGCGAATGGCAACGGGGAGCGCTTCCGCGACGCGGGGATGGAGGCGCGGAATGGCGGCGAAGTTTTCTTCGACGCACCAGTCGATGATGGCCCCGGGGACGTGTCTCGCGATGTCGCTGACGACCGGCAGGTTGTGGATCACGTCGCCGAGCGAGGAGGTTTTCACGATCAGGATGCGCATCGGCGGATACAATCACGACTTTCAAGGCGCGTCATTATAAAGTCAGTTTTGACTTACCTTTGGCGCGCACGCCCTGCGCTAGAATCCTGCGATCCGTTTTCAGGAACAACTCGTGAAAATTCTCGTCACCGGCGCTGCCGGCTTTATCGGCATGACCGCCGCGCTGCGCCTCCTGGCCCGGGGCGACACCGTGGTCGGCCTCGATAATCTCAACGACTATTACGACGTCAGCTTGAAGGAAAACCGCCTGGCCCGCCTCTCCGGCCATGCCAACTTTCGCTTCGTCAAGCTCGACGTCGCCGACCGGGCGGGCATGGAAGCCCTGTTCGCCCGCGAGCAATTCGACAAGGTGATTCATCTCGCCGCCCAGGCCGGGGTGCGTTACTCGCTGCAAAATCCGCACGCCTATATCGACAGCAATCTGGTCGGTTTCACCAATATTCTCGAAGGCTGCCGCCACACTCGCGTGGCCCACCTGGTTTATGCCTCCAGTTCCAGCGTCTATGGCGGCAATACCCGGATGCCTTTTTCCGAGCACGATAGCGTCGACCACCCGGTCAGCCTGTACGCCGCGACCAAGAAGGCCAATGAGTTGATGGCGCATACCTACAGCCATCTCTACGGCCTGCCGACGACCGGGCTGCGCTTTTTTACCGTCTATGGCCCCTGGGGCCGGCCGGACATGGCGCTTTTTCTGTTTACCAAGGCCATTCTCGAAGGCCGGCCCATCGAGGTGTTCAATCACGGCAATATGCGCCGCGACTTCACCTATATCGACGACATCGTCGAAGGCGTGATCCGCGTTCTCGACCGCAATGCCACGGCCTGCCCGGCTTACGATCCGATGCTCGCCGATCCGGCGACCAGCAGCGCCCCCTATCGCGTGTTCAATATCGGCAACAACAATCCGGTGGCCTTGCTCGATTTCATCGGCGCCATCGAGAAAACCCTCGGGCAGACGGCGGAAAAGCGCCTGCTGCCGCTACAGGACGGCGATGTGCCGGCCACCTATGCCGACACCGCGGCCCTCGACGACTGGGTCGGCTTCGTACCGGCAACGCCCGTCGAGGAAGGCGTCAGGCGCTTCGTCGCCTGGTACCGCGAGTATTACCGGATCTGACTGTAAGGGGCCGGCGGCGCTGCGCCGCTGGCCGAGTCCCATAACCTATCCAGAGCGAAAACCATGTGTGGCATCGTCGCGGCGGCAGCCGGAAACAACATCGTCCCCATCCTCGTCGAGGGCCTGAAGAAGCTCGAATATCGCGGTTATGACTCGGCGGGCCTTGCCGTCATCGAGGGCGAGACTATTCGCCGCATTCGCTCGGTTGGCCGCGTCGCCGAGCTGGAGGCAGCCTCGGCCCATACCCGGGCGGTCACCGGCATCGCCCACACCCGCTGGGCCACCCACGGCGCGCCCTGCGAGCGCAATGCCCATCCGCATGTCTCCGATTCCATCGCCGTGGTGCATAACGGCATTATCGAGAATTACGAAAGCCTGCGCGCCGAATTGACGGCCCAGGGCTATGTGTTTACCTCCGATACCGATACCGAGAGCATCGCCCATTTGATCGCGGCGACCTTGCGCCAGGAAGCGGATCTTTTCGCCGCCGTGCGCCTGGCCTGCCGCCGCCTGGTGGGCGCTTACGCCATCGCCGTCGTCGACCACCGTCAGCCGGGCAAGGTGGTCGTCGCCCGCGAAGGCTCGCCCTTGCTGCTTGGCCTCTCGGATGGCGGCAATTACGCCGCCTCGGATGCTTCCGCCTTGCTGCAGGTGACGCGCAACATGGTCTATCTGGAGAATGGCGATGTCGCCGAGCTGACGCCAGCAGGCGTTAGCATCAGCCGGCTGGATGGCGCGCCGGTCGAGCGAGCGGTGCATGTCTCGGAACTCTCCGCCGCCGCCGTCGAGTTGGGCGCTTACCGCCACTACATGCAGAAGGAAATTTTCGAGCAGCCCCAGGCGCTAGCCAACACGCTGGAAATCGTCGGCGGCAGCAAGACCATACAACCCGGCATTTTCGGCGCAGAAGCCGGCAATTTGCTGGCCGATGTCGACCATATCCTGATTATTGCCTGCGGCACCAGCAGCCATTCCGGCTACGCCGCCCGCTACTGGCTCGAAGCCATCGCCGGGGTGCCGTGCAGCGTCGAAATCGCCAGCGAATACCGCTACCGGACCTCGGTCGCCAATCCGCGCCAATTGGTCGTCGCCATTTCGCAGTCGGGCGAGACGGCCGATACCCTGGCCGCGCTGCGTCACGCCAAGGCGCTCGGCCAGATGAAGACCCTGGCCATTTGCAATGTGCCGGAATCGGCCATCGTCCGCGAATGCGCGCTGCGCTTCATCACCCGCGCCGGTCCGGAAATCGGCGTCGCCTCGACCAAGGCCTTCACCACCCAACTGGCCGCGCTTTTCGTGCTGACCCTGGTCATGGCTAAGCTGCGCCAGCGCTTGAGCGGCGAGCAGGAAAGCGCCTATATCGACCAGTTGCGCCATCTGCCGGTGGCGGTCAACAAGGTGCTCGAACTGGAACCGGCCATCGAAGCCTGGGCCAAGCGCTTCGCCGACAAGCAGCATGCCCTCTTCCTCGGGCGCGGCCGCCACTTCCCCATTGCCATGGAAGGCGCGCTGAAATTGAAGGAAATTTCCTACATCCACGCCGAAGCCTATCCCGCCGGCGAATTGAAGCACGGCCCGCTGGCGCTGGTGGATGCCAATATGCCGGTCATTTCGGTGGCCCCCAATGATCTCTTGCTGGACAAGCTGAAATCCAATCTCAAGGAAGTCCAGGCGCGCGGCGGCGAACTCTATGTTTTTGCCGATGCCGACTCGGAAATCCCGGGTTCGGAAAGCGTGCACATCCTGCGCCTGCCCGAACATTACGGCGAACTGTCGCCCATCCTGCACGTGGTGCCGCTGCAATTGCTCGCCTACCACGCCGCCCTCGTCAAGGGCACCGATGTGGACAAGCCGCGCAACCTCGCCAAGTCGGTGACTGTGGAATGACGCTGCATCAGCGTGCATCGGCCCGCGGCTTGCAGCGCAGGCTAACCCGGCCTGGCCGGGTAAAGGTCGCGTTAGCGACCGGCCGTAGCTACAAGCCGCGTAATCTGGCGAAATCAGTTACCGTCGAATGATGATGTGTCAGCGTGCGTCGGCTCGCGGTAGTTGTAGGGTGGGGTGAGCTTGCGAACCCCAACGCTGCCGGGTCTTGGTCCGGCCAAGCCCGCCTTGGCGGCGCTTCAATAGCGGCGCGCCATGGCCACCTACGCCATCGGCGATGTCCAGGGTTGCTACGACTCGCTGTGCCGCCTGCTCGAGCGCTGCGCTTTCGATCCCGTGGCCGACCGGCTGTGGCTGGTTGGCGATGTCGTCAATCGCGGCCCCAAATCGCTGGAAACCCTGCGCTTGGTGCGCTCCCTGGGCGAGGCCGCGCTGACCGTGCTCGGCAACCACGATCTCTACCTGCTGATGGCCGCCGAGGGCGGGGCCAAGTTGCGCGCCAAGGACGATACGCTACAGCCGGTGCTCGATGCCCCCGATGCGGGCGAGCTGCTCGATTGGCTGCGCCGCCAGCCCCTGTGCCATACCGAGGGCGAATACTGTCTGGTGCATGCCGGCCTGTTGCCGCAATGGACGCCGGCGCGCGCCCGCGAGCTGGCCCGCGAGGTCGAGGCCATGCTGCAAGGCCAGGCGTTTCACGACTTCATGCTCAATCTGTGGGGCAGCGAACCGGCCGCCTGGTCGGATGAACTCGCCGGCTGGCCGCGCCTGCGGGTGATCGTCAATGCCATGACGCGGCTGCGCTTTTGCACCCCGGAAGGCGTCATGGATTTCAAGCTCAAGGGGAAGCCGGGCAAGGCGCCAGCGGGTTATCTGCCCTGGTTCGATTCTCCGGGCCGCAAGAGCCAGGATGCGGTGCTGATCACCGGCCACTGGTCGGCGCTCGGCCTCATGCTCAGGCCGCGTCTCCTCGCGCTGGATTCCGGCTGCCTGTGGGGCGGGCATCTGACGGCGATTCGTCTGGAGGATCGCCGGCTGTTCCAGGTTCCGTGCTCGCCAACGGAAGCCCAGCCGCCAAAGCGATAGCCGCTCTCGCCTCGGCGGCCGCCTGTTTGCGCGATTCGCCGGCGCAAGCCGGCATGGTCGTCAGCCGGGCGATCAGGCGGCGGCGGCCAATAAGGGTCCACAGGCATTGCCCGATCGTAATCGCGCCATCGTAGCGCGGCGCGAGGCTGCGCTTGCCGTCCGGCTCCCAGTAGGACAGCGCCACCGGCAATACCGGATGGCCGGCTGTCAGCGCGGGTTGCAACAGCGCCGCGTGGAAATGCAAGAGGCTGCGCCCGTCGCTGGTCATGCCTTCGGGAAAAACCGCGACATGCCGGCCGCGGGCCAGCACGGCGGCGATCTCGGCATTGATGATGCGGGCGTGGCCGCGGCTGCCGCGGCGCAGGAAGATGGTGTCGTGACGCGCCGCCAGCCAGCCGATCAGCGGCCAGTCGCGAACCTCGGCCTTGGATACGAAGGCGGCCGGCAGCGCCGCATTGATCACATGAATGTCGATCCAGGAAATATGATTGGCGACCAGCAGCGCCCCCGGTATGACCTGACTCAGATCAGCCTCGACCTCGACGCCCATCGCGTCGAGAAAGGCGATCGCCCAGCTCGCCCTGAAGCGCAGGCGGGCCGCTTCGCCCCAGAAGGGACAGAAGAGCAGGGTGGCCAGCAGTCCGGCGAGAACGAGCAGCACAATGCGGCAAAGACGCCAGTAGCGAAGCGCGAATGAACTTTGGTTCAGGTGCATTGTTCCGGCGGCTGTCTTGGCTGCGCCCGCGCTCCCGCATCAGTATCGCGGCGCGCGGCGGCGTTGCGGCGAAGGCGGAAAAGCCCGTTACCAGGGGCCCGTTACCAGGGCGCGGAGCCGAAGGCCCGCTGATAGCGGGCAGCGATTTCCTCGCGGCTCGGCTGGTGGTTCTGGCCGCCGCGATGGGCGATTTTGATGGCCCCCATGACCGCCGCCAGACGGCCGGTGGTCGGCCAGTCGAAATCGTTGGCGATGCCGTAGAGGAGGCCAGCGCGATAGGCGTCGCCGCAGCCCGTCGGGTCGATGATGGCATCGGCGGCCACGCAGGGAATGCCATGGCAGAGCCCATTGGCGTAAATGTCGGAACCCGCGCCGCCCCGGGTGATGATCAGCGCCCGCACGGTGGCGGTGAGCTCGTCCAGGCTGCATCCCGTGCGGTCGCACAGGAGTTTGGCCTCGTAATCATTGAAGCAGGCGTAGTCGGCGAGGCTCAGGAAATCGAGCAATTCGTCGCCGCTGAACATCGGCAGGCCCTGGCCCGGATCGAAGATGAAGGGCACGCCGGCGGCCGCGAAATCGCGGGCATGCTGAATCATGGCTTCGCGACCGTCCGGCGCGACGATGCCCAGTTTGACGCCCTTTGCCTGCCCGACCTTGTTCAGATGCGAAAAGACCATCGCGCCGGGGTGGAAGGCGGTGATCTGGTTATCGTCGAGATCGGTGGTGATGAAGGCCTGGGCGGTAAAAACGCCGGAGAGCCGGCGGACGTGCGTGCGCGTCAGGCCCAGTTGGTCGAGGCGTTCGAGATAGGGGGCCGCATCGTCGCCAACGGTGGCCATGATCAGCGGCTCGCCGCCGAGCAGTTTCAGGTTGTAGGCGATATTGCCGGCGCAGCCGCCGTATTCGCGGCGCATGTCGGGAACCAGGAAGGAGACATTCAGGATATGGATTTGTTCCGGCAGGATATGGTTCTTGAAACGGTCCGGAAAGACCATGATGTTGTCGAAGGCGAGAGAGCCGCAAATCAGCGTTGTCATGGAGAAATATCCTGGAAACGGCAACTAGGGATAGAAAACATAAAGCCGGTAGCCGGCGGCGCCCGGCTCGCGCGCCTCGATCCACAGGCGGACGGCGACTTCGCCATTGGCCGGGAAGCGCTCCGGGCTGATGGCGGGCGGCAGGTATTCGGCGGCCATCATCACCCGGCGGGCGACCGCCTTGTCGCCGGCATCGGTCAGGGTCAATTCGAGCGCCGGCCAGTCCTGGGCGTAGGGCGCGCGGTTGTGTAGCGTGGCCTGCAACACGAACTGGCCGCGCGCACTGTCGAATTGCAGATCGGAAGACTCGATGGCGACCCGTTCAGCCTCGCGGGGCAAGGGAACGGGGATGCCGAGCAAATCGTAATAATCGGCGGTGGTAGGCAAGGCGCGCACGACTTCGGTGCGGAAATGGTGCGCCAGTTGCGCCCCGAGAATCAGCATCAGTAGCAGCGCGGCGATGACGAAGGGCCAGAGCGCCCGCCGGCCCGCCTCGGGGTCGAAGCCGGATGCCTCGCTGGCCAGCGCGCCGGCTGCCCAGCGGTTGTAAGCCGGCGTTTCCGCCCATTCGCGGGCGGCCACCAGGCCAGCCTCGCGCGCCGCCTGCGTGGATTGCTCGGGGCTTTCGGCGACCAGAACCTCGGTTTCCGGCCAGTTCTCCTTCTCGCCCCGCGTTTTGGCTTGCT
Source organism: uncultured Dechloromonas sp. (assembly GCA_964518615.1). Classification (GTDB taxonomy): domain Bacteria; phylum Pseudomonadota; class Gammaproteobacteria; order Burkholderiales; family Rhodocyclaceae; genus Azonexus. The sequence goes on from CAZFHE010000070.1 coordinate 12,894, forward strand.
TGCCGGGGGGGGGCGCGGCGGGGGGCGGCGACTCTTCGGATGCCGGCAAGGCGTCGGCGGCGGGAGGAGGCGCGCGCCTGGGCGCGGATTTGGCGGGCGCGTCGCCCGGAAGATCTGCCGGCGCAGCCGCCGGGGCGGGTGGCGTTGGCGGATCGTCCGCCTTGGGCGCGGCGGGCGTCTCGGCCGCGAGCTTGGCTTCGGCCGCGGGCTTCGCCTCGGCTGTCGCGCAGGCGGGCGGCGAAGCCGGTTTTTCGCTGATCGGTCGCGATTGTGACGCGATCGTCGTCTCATCGGTCAGCAATTGATCAAAGGCGTTGAATACGCCCCGGCAGTGGCCGCAACGCACCTTGCCGGCTTTCAGGCGAAGCTGCTCGGAGGTGACCCGGAATACCGTGCCGCACACCGGACAGCGGGTGCGCATCATGGCTTTTTCCCGGCCAGACATACCCAGTCCTCGCGGACATCGGCAATGTCGAGCGGCAGCCAGGCGGCGTAGATGCCGATGATTTCGGCCGCTTGCTCGCGCAGAATGCCCGACAGCGCAAGCCGCCCGCCGGAGCGGACATGGGCGCAGATGGCCGGGGCCAGCACGCGCAGCGGATTGGACAAAATATTGGCGACCACGATGTCGTACTCGCCGGCCACCGGTTCCGCCGAATCGGCGAACAGCGCGGCGACGCCATTGGCTTCCGCATTGGCCCGCGCCGCCGCGACGGCCTGGCTGTCGATATCGACCCCGGCGACCCGGCCCGCGCCCAGCCGGGCGGCGGCAATGGCCAGAATGCCGGAACCGCAGCCGTAATCGAGCACAGAACAGCCGGACGACACCTCGCGCTCCAGCCATTCGAGGCACAGCCGGGTGGTCGGATGCGATCCGGTGCCGAAAGCCATGCCGGGATCGAGAATCAGGTTGATCGCCGCCGGATCGGGGCTTTGATGCCAGGAGGGGACGATCCACAGGCGCTCGGAAATCTGGATCGGGTCGAATTGCGACTGGGTCAGTTGCACCCAGTTCTGCTCGGCAACCGTCTCGACCGTGTAAGCCGGGACGCCGGGCAGACCGGCCGCGGCGCGGGCCTTGGCCAGCAGCGCGGCGACATCGGCGTCGGCGTCGAGCAGGGCGACGATGCGCGAATGCTTCCAGCCCGGCGTATTGATGGAACCCGGCTCGCCGAATTGCGGCTCTTCGTCCGGCGTGCCGGCATCGGCATCCTCGATCGCCGCCGACAAGGCACCCGCCTCCAGCAGCGCATCGCACAAGGGATCGGCGCTGGAGGCCTCGGTCAGAAAGGAGAGGCTTTGCCAGCTCATCCTTGGCTTTTCACTTCGCCCATGTCGTCGAGCTTTTGTTCGAGATAGTGGATGCTGGTGCCGCCCTTGACGAAGTGGGCGTCGAGCATCAGTTCCTGGTGCAGCGGGATATTGGTCTTGATGCCCTGAATGCTCATTTCCGACAGCGCGATGCGCATGCGGCGTATGGCCTGCTCGCGGGTGTCGCCATAGGCGATGACCTTGGCCACCATCGAATCGTAGTGGGGCGGCACGCGGTAGCCCTGGTAGATGTGCGAATCGACGCGGATGCCGGGGCCGCCGGGGGGGTGATAAAACCCGATCGTGCCGGGAGATGGCACGAACGTGAAGGGATCTTCGGCGTTAATGCGGCATTCGATGGCATGGCCGCGCGGTGTCACGTCCTTTTGGCGATAGCGAAGCTTCTCGCCAGCGGCGATGCGAATCTGTTCCTGCACGAGGTCGACGCCGGTAATCATTTCGGTCACCGGATGCTCGACCTGGATGCGGGTGTTCATTTCGATGAAATAAAACTCGCCCTTTTCATACAGGAATTCAAAGGTGCCCGCGCCCCGGTAGCCGATCTTGCGGCAGGCATCGGCGCAGCGTTCGCCAATGCGCGTGATCAGGCGGGGCGGAATGTGGGGGGCCGGCGCTTCCTCGATGACCTTCTGGTGGCGGCGCTGCATCGAGCAGTCGCGTTCGCCGAGATAGATGGCGCTCCTGTGCTGGTCGGCCAGTATCTGGATTTCGACATGGCGAGGATTTTCCAGATATTTTTCCATGTAGACGGCCGGATTGCCGAAAAACTGCCCGGCTTCCTGGCGCGTCAAGGCCACCGCGCTGACCAGCGCCGCCTCGGTATGCACGACGCGCATGCCGCGTCCGCCGCCGCCGCCCGCCGCCTTGATGATTACCGGATAGCCGACGGCGCGGGCGATGCGAAGGATTTCCTTGGGGTCTTCCGGCAGCGCGCCATCGGAGCCGGGCACGCAGGGCACGCCGGCTGCCTTCATGGCGTCCTTGGCCGACACCTTGTCGCCCATCAGGCGGATGGTTTCGGCGCGCGGGCCGATAAAGACGAAGCCCGACGTCTCGACCCGCTCGGCGAAATCGGCGTTTTCCGAGAGAAAGCCGTAGCCGGGGTGGATGGCCTGGGCGTCGCAAACCTCGGCCGCCGAGATGATGGCCGGCACGTTCAAATAGCTGGCGGCCGAGGCGGCCGGCCCGATGCAGACCGATTCATCGGCCAGCTTCACATATTTGGCTTCGCGGTCGGCCTCGGAATGGACGACCACGGTCTTGATGCCCAGTTCGCGGCAGGCGCGCTGGATGCGCAGCGCAATCTCCCCCCGGTTGGCGATAAGAATTTTGTCGAACATGGGCGGGCGCTCAGCCGATGACGAACAAGGGCTGGCCGAATTCGACCGGCTCGCCGTTCTCGACCAGGATGGCCTTGACGACGCCG
>CAZFHE010000071.1:0-5715 GCA_964518615.1 uncultured Dechloromonas sp.
TGCAACATCTGCACGACATCGCCGACGGCGATGGCCAGCGCGCCGCCGGAACCGCCCTCGCCAATGATGGTGACGATCACCGGCACCTTCAGTTCGGCCATCACGTACAGATTGCGGCCAATGGCCTCGGACTGGCCGCGCTCCTCGGCGTCGATGCCGGGATAGGCCCCCGGCGTGTCGATAAAGGTCATCACCGGCAGGCCGAATTTTTCGGCCAGCTTCATCAGGCGCAACGCCTTGCGATAGCCCTCGGGGCGCGGCATGCCGAAATTGCGGTAAATCTTTTCCTTGGTGTCGCGCCCCTTCTGGTGGCCAATGACGACCACCGGCTGCCCATTGAAGCGGGCCAGGCCGCCGACGATGGCATGATCGTCGGCAAAGGCGCGGTCGCCGTGCAATTCTTCGAAATCGGTGAAGATGTGCTGCACGTAATCGAGCGTATAGGGCCGCTGCGGGTGGCGGGAAACCTGCGAAACCTGCCAGGGCGTGAGCTTGGCGTAGATGTCCTTGGTCAGTTGCGCGCTTTTCTGCTCCAGGCGGCCTATCTCTTCCGAGATATCGACCGCCGAGTCATCCTGGACGAAGCGCAACTCTTCGATTTTGGTTTCGAGATCGGCGATGGGCTGCTCGAAGTCGAGAAAACTTGTTTTCATGGCAAGCTCGGATTCTGAATCGGCGCGTATTTTACCGCAAAGGCCAGACGCCTCGTGGGGGCTTTGGCGACGGCCGGGCGGCGCACGACGCGAGAATACGCGGCCGAGACGAAACGAGCGGCGAAAAATTATGCTATTATCAAGCCCCCCTGATTCGGACGACGCGCCATGTCCTCCTCCGCCTTCCTGTTCATCCACCCCTTGCTCGGCGTGAATGAGGCCTGGTCGGGCTACCGCGCCGAATTGAGCGCCGCTCCCGCCGGGGGCGTCCTGCTTCAACAACTGGTCGAATCGCCGCTGATCGACGATTTCGACCGCCGCCATCCCTGGCTGCTGCCAGCCGCCCCCGCCGCCTATCTGCCGGGCCGGCTCGACCGGCGGGCCGTCGCCGTCTTTCCGGCCATCCCGGCCGAGGACGAGGCCGCGGCACTGGCGCTCCAGGAAGCCGTCCTGCGCCAGAGCGGCTGCGAGCTCGCTCAACTCGCCTCGGTCACCGCGCCGCTGCCAGCCACCGGCGCTTGGCATTATCTGCTCCTGACCACCTGCCACGCCCGCAGCTTGCCGCCGTATACGCTGCACGGCCTGGCGATCCGCAGCACGCTGGTGGCCGCCAATGTGCATAGCCATGCGGACCGGCAATGGTTCCTCGACAACGCCTGTTCGCTCTCGACCGGCGAATACCTGCTGGCCCGCAATGCAGCGGCGCCGAAGCGGGCCGACGCCAGCCGCCTCAAATTGTTCGAACTCCTGGCGTTGATCGCCCAGGATGCCGACACCGCCGTTCTGGACAACATTTTTCGCCAGGAAGCCAAACTCGCCTACGGCCTGTTGCGCCTCGTCAATTCGGCGGCCATGGCCCCATCCCGGCCAATCACCAGCTTCGCCCAGGCCATCACGCTACTCGGCCGGCGTCGCCTGCAACGCTGGCTGCAACTCCTGGTCTATGCCGATCCCGACAACGGCCACCTGCCCAATCCGCTATTGCAAAAAGCGGCGGCCCGCGGTCATCTGCTGGAAACGCTGGCGCTGCAATTGCAGCCGGCCCTGGACATGGAAAATCCGGGCGATTCGGCCTTCATGGTCGGCGCGTTCTCGCTCCTCAATGTGCTCTTGAACACGCCGATGCTGGAAATCATGCGTCAGCTGCCGCTCTCCAAGGACGTCGCCGGCGCGCTGACAGAGTATGCCGGCCCGCTCGGCAAGCTGTTGCGCGCCATCCATGCCGCCGAAATGCGCGACCTGGAAACCTCGGCGGTCGCGCTCGCCAAACTGGGCATCGCCCCCCCAGCCCATCTCGATGCCCAACTGGCGGCGCTGGCCTGGGCCGCCAAGATTCGATCGGCCCGCTAATCAGGACGCGGGCCGCCCCCGCTCAGTCGAAACCGCCGGTCAGGAAGGGGTTGTAACGGCGCTCCTCGCCGAAGGTCGACATCGGGCCGTGGCCCGGTATGAACTCGATCTCGTCGCCGAGCGGCAAGAGGCGCTCCTTGATCGAGCGCAACAGGGTTTCGTGATCGCCGCGCGGAAAATCGGAGCGCCCGATCGAGCCCTGGAACAGCACGTCGCCGACCTGGGCCAGGCGGCTGGCGGGATGGTAAAAAACGACATGCCCCGGCGTGTGGCCGGGACAGTGCAGAACCTGCAATTCGACCTCGCCAAAGCGCACCGCGTCGCCATCCTTGAGCCAGCGCGCCGGCGCGAAGGGCCGGGCTTCGCCGAAGCCGAACATGCGCCCCTGCTGCGCCATGCCCTCGATCCAGAAAAGATCGTCCTCGTGCGGCCCCTCGATCGGCGCGCCGGTCGCGGCGGCCAGCGCGCCGACGCCGCCGACATGATCGAGATGACCGTGGGTGACGAGAATGAGCGCCAGGGTCAGATCGTCCTCCGAGAGCGCCGCGCGAATGCGCTCGATATCGCCGCCGGGGTCGATGACGGCGGCCTGGCGCGTCGTTTCACACCAAAAAATAGTGCAGTTCTGCTCGAAGGGAGTTACCGGAACAATCTTGTAGCGCATGGCGGATAAACGAATAATGGAAGGAGGGTCGATTATCGCATGGCATCCCGCGCTTGCCCGACGCCGGGCCCGCCCTTACACTCCCCCTGCAACAATACACAACGATACTTGGAGGGAGGCGCGATGCTCAATCATCCGCTACCGGATACCGAAGCCTGGGTCGTGTTGTTCAGTAACAGCTCCCTGCCGGTGCTGCGCGTCACCCGACGCCGTCTCGACGAAATGCGCGCCGATCTCGATCGGGTCGATACCCGCGAACTCGCCCGCATCATCCTGCAAGACCCCATCATGACCGTGCGCGTACTGGCCTACATCCAGCCGCTGCACGGCCGTTTCCTGCGCCAGGACATCACCTCCGTCGCCAGCGCCCTGGTGATGTCCGGCCTCCAGCCCTTTTTCCGGCGCTTTGCCGAACTGCCAACCATCGAGGGCATGCTCAAGGACGATCCCCACGCCCTGCTCGGCGTGCTGCAAATCATCCGCCGCGCCCAGCGGGCGGCCGACTATGCCCAGGACTGGGCGGTCTGGCGTCAGGATCTCTGCATGGAGGACATCCGCATAGCCGCCTTGCTGCACGATCTGGCCGAAATCCTGGTGTGGTGCTTCGCGCCCCGGCTGGGCCTTGACATCCAGGCGCAGCAGACGGCCGACCCGAATCTGCGCAGCGCAGACGCCCAGCGCCGCACGCTGGGCCTGGAATTCCAGGATATCCAGACCGCGCTGTGCAAGGTCTGGCACCTGCCTGAGCTGTTGCAGACCCTGATCGACGACAGCCACGCCGAGCAGCCGCGCGTGCGTAATGTCGCCCTGGCCGTCCGCCTCGCCCGCCATTCGGCCCACGGCTGGAACAATCCGGCCCTGCCCGACGACTACCAGGACATCGGGCAATTGCTCAACCTGACGCCCGAGGCCGTCCGCCAGCAACTCGGCCTGGAACCGCTGCCCGGCCGGCCAGCCGTCAGCCCGGCCTGATTCAGCCCGACGCGTCGGCCCGCGCTTCCAGCGCCTCCCAGCGTTCGAGCAGGGCCAGTAATTCTTCGTCGATGGCGGCCAGGCGCAGGGCGGCCTCTTGCGCCGCCCTGGCATCCCGCTGGTAAATGGCCGGGTCTTCGAGCAAGGCCGTCAGCTCGCCCTGCTCTCTCTCCAGCGCGGCGATGCGATCGGGCAAGGCTTCCAGTTCGCGCTGCTCTTTCCAGCTCAGCTTGCCGTCGCCTTTCGCCCGGGGGGCAGCGGCCGGCTTGGCGGGGGGCCTGGATTCGCCCTGCGCCGCCTTCCTGGCCGTCTCGCCTTCGGCCTCGCGCCCGGCCTGATAGGCGGCCCAGTCGCTGTAGCCGCCCGCATATTCCCGCCAGCGGCCATCGCCTTCGGCGGCAATGGTCTGGGTCACGACATTGTCGAGAAAAGCGCGGTCGTGGCTGACCAGAAACAGCGTGCCATCGTAGTTTTGCAGCAATTCTTCGAGTAATTCCAGGGTTTCGATATCGAGGTCATTGGTCGGCTCGTCGAGTACCAGCACATTGGCCGGCCGGGCGAACAGCCGGGCCAGCAAGAGGCGGTTGCGCTCGCCGCCTGAGAGCGAGCTGACCGGCGAGCGCGCGCGCTGCGGCGCGAACAGGAAATCTTCGAGATAGCCGATGACGTGCTTCTTGACGCCGCCGATCTCGACCCAGTCGGAACCCGGCGAAATCACGTCGGCCAGCGTCGAATCAGGATCGAGCTGGGCGCGGAACTGGTCGAAATAGGCGATTTCCAGTTTCGTGCCCTGGCGCACGAGTCCGGCATCCGCTTGCAGTTCGCCAAGAATCAGCCGCAGCAGCGTGGTTTTACCCGCGCCATTGGGGCCGATCAGGCCGATCTTGTCGCCGCGCTGGATACGGGCCGAGAATTCGGCGACCACCGGCTTGCCGCCGAAGGATTTGGAGACGCGCTCAAGCTCGGCGACCAGCTTGCCGCTCTTGTCGCCGGCATCGAGCTGCAACTGGACCTTGCCCATGCGCTCGCGCCTCGCCTCACGCTCGGCGCGCAGCTTGTCGAGACGCTGGACGCGAAACACCGCGCGCGTGCGCCGCGCCTCGACGCCCTTGCGAATCCAGATTTCTTCTTCCTTCAAAAGCTTGTCGGCGCGGCGCTGGGCCAAGGCCTCCTCGTGCAGCAAGGCTTCCTTGCGCTCCTGGTACTGCCGGAAATTGCCGGGAAAACTGGCGAGCTTGCCGCGATCGAGCTCAACGATGCGGGTGCACACCCGGTCGAGGAAGGAGCGATCGTGAGTCACGAAAAACAGGGTCACGCCCGACTCGATCAAGAGGCTTTCGAGCCACTCGATGGCGGCAATGTCGAGGTGATTGGTCGGCTCGTCGAGCAGTAGCGCCTCGGGCGTCTGAGCCAGCGCCTGGGCCAGCGCCAGACGCTTTTTCTGGCCGCCGGAAAGGCTGCCGACGATGGCATCCGGATCAAGGCTGAAGCGGGCGATCACCCTCTCCGCTTGCGCTTCATAGGCCCAGGCCCCGCGCGCCTCCAGCTCGTGTTGCAGGGCGTCGAGGCGGGCCAGGAGCGCATCATGATCCCCATCGCCCTCGGCCATGCGGTGCGACACCTCGTGATACTCGGAAAGCAGCGCCGAGCTTTCGCCCATGCCAGAAACCACCGCCTGAAATACCGACTGCGCCGGCTCGAAAGGCGGCTCCTGCGGCACATAGGCGACGCGGATGCCGGGCTCCACCCAGATCTCGCCGTCATCCAGCCTTCCCCTGCCGTTACCGGCGGCGAGCGCCGCCAGCAACGAGGATTTGCCCGTGCCATTGCGGCCAATCAGGGCGACGCGCTCGCCCGGATCGAGTTGAAAATCGGCGTGATCCAGCAAGGGCACATGGCCGTAAGCGAGACAGGCGGCGGAAAGCTTGAGATAGGGCATAGAGCCGCGCCCCCAGGGCGCCGTGTCGGGAAAAATTTATAAGGGCCGCCACGCTATCACAAGAGGCCGCGGCCCGGTACAATGCGCCCCGGCCGACCACAGCCTGCCTCCATAGTTAAATGGATATAACACGCCCC
>CAZFHE010000072.1:0-7176 GCA_964518615.1 uncultured Dechloromonas sp.
CGCCGTCGAAATCGACGCGCGCCAGATGCCATTCGCCGTCGATCGCGCCTATCCTGGCTTCCAGCACGACGCCGGCGTCCTCGCCCAAGCGGATGGGCAGGTCGAGGCGGCTCAGGGTCTCGGTGAGCGGGCCGCTGGCGATGGCGCGGCCCGCATCGAGAACGACGATATGGTCGGCGAGGCGCGCCACTTCATCCGGCGAATGGCTGACGTAGAACAACGGGATATCCAGTTCGTCGTGCAGGCGTTCGAGATAGGGCAGGATTTCCCGCTTGCGCTTGAGATCGAGCGCCGCCAGCGGCTCATCCATCAGCAGAACCTCGGGACCGACGGCGAGCGCCCGGGCGATGCCGACGCGCTGGCGCTCGCCGCCGGACAGGGTATCCGGCTGGCGCGCCAGCAGATGGCCGATGCCGAGCAATTCGATGGCCTGGGAGAGTCCCTCCGGCCGGGCCTTGGGATTGCGCTTCAAGCCGTAACGCAGATTGTCGAGCACCGACAGATGCGGGAAGAGGCTGGCTTCCTGAAACACGTAGCCAAGCGGGCGGCGGTGCGTCGGCAGCCAGGTTTTTTCGTCCTGCCAGATCTGGCCCTTGAACACGAGACGGCCCCGAGGCGGTCGTTCCAGGCCGGCGATACAGCGCAACAGCGTGGTCTTGCCCGAACCGGAAGGGCCGAACAAGGCGGTGACGCCGCGCCCGGGCAGAGAGAGGTCGATATCGAGGCTAAAGCCCGGCCAGTCGATCTGGCAGCTGACGGCAATGTCTTGCATCTCAGGCTCTCCGCTTGCGAGCGCCCGGCCGCCACAAGTACATCGCCAGCAGCGTCAGGAAGGAGAAAATCAGCATCACGGCCGCCAGGCGGTGAGCATTGGCGTATTCCATGGCCTCGACATAATCGTAGATCTGCACCGAGGCAACCCGGCTGACCCCCGGGATATTGCCCCCTATCATCAGCACCACGCCGAATTCGCCGACGGTATGGGCAAAGCTCAGGATGCCGGCGGTGACAAAACCGGGCAGGGCCAGCGGCACGGTGACCGAGAAGAAAGCGTCGAGCGGCGAGGCGCGCAGCGTCGCGGCGACTTCCAGCGGCCGCTCGCCGATGGCCTCGAAAGCGTTTTGCAAGGGCTGCACCATGAAAGGCAGCGAATAGATGACCGAGGCCGCCACCAAACCCCAAAAAGTGAAGGGCAAAGTGCCAAGCCCCAGGGATTGCGTCAATTGGCCGACGGGGCCATGCGGGCCGAGGGCGAGCAGCAGATAAAAGCCGATTACCGTTGGCGGCAGCACCAGCGGCAAGGCCACAATGGCGCCGACCGGCTGCTTCCACCAGGCGCGGCTTTTCGCCAGCCACCAAGCCAGCGGCGTGCCGATGAGAAAGAGGATCAGGGTCGTCGTCGTGGCCAGTCGGACGGTCAGCCACAGGGCTTGCAGGTCGGTGTCGGTCAGCATCGCTAGCAAATCAGGGCAGGGTGTAGCCGAAGCTGGCAATGATGCCTTGGGCGCGCGGCGTTTTCAGATAATTCATGAAAGCGCCGGCTGCCACGTTGTCCTTGCCCTTGGCGAGCCAGACCGCATCCTGGCGGATCGGCTCGTGCATATGGCCGGGCACGATCCAGGCCGAACCGCCGGTCAGCTTGCCCTCCTGGGTGATTTGCGACAGAGCGACAAAACCGAGATCAGCATTGCCGGTGCCGACGAACTGAAAAGTCTGCGCGATATTCTCGCCCTGAACCAATTTGGGCCGCACGGCGTCGAAGAGCGCGAGCCGGGTCAGCGTCTCGATGGCGGCAGCGCCGTAGGGCGCGGTTTTCGGACTGGCGATGGCCAGGCGCTTGAAGCCGCCGCTTTTCAAAATCTCGCCCTGGGCATCGACGAAACCCGCTTTCGCCGACCACAGCGCCAGCGCGCCGACGGCGTAAGTCAAGCGGCTGCCGGCCACGATCCGGCCTTCCTTTTCCAGCTTGGCCGGCGTCGCCTCGTCGGCTGCCAGAAACACCTCGAACGGGGCGCCATGACGAATCTGGGCGTAGAACTTGCCGGTAGCGCCCAGGGAAAGCACCGCCTTGTGGCCGGTCTGACGCTCGAACTCGGCGGCAAGCCGCTGCGCCGGCGGGCCGAAATTGGCGGCGACAGCGACCCGCACTTCGCCAGCGCGTACCGCGACAGCGGCGAAGAAGGAAAGGAGAAGGGCGGATAGACGCTTCAAGGCGGTTCTCCTGGAATTCACAAAGCTGGCTTCCTTGTTCTTTCCTGGGCCCCTGCCCCCCACCCTAACCCTCCCCCGCAAGCAGGGGAGGGAATCTGGCTCCTTCCCCCGCTGGCGGGAGAAGGCTGGGATGGGGGCAAGCAGCGAAAAATTCATGCGCTTGAACCCAAACGCGAAACCCGGCAGGGCGCAATAAGCAAATCGCATTGCGCCGCCAGGATTCAACGCCCCATCACACATCGCGCAGCGCCCTGTTCGGCGCGGATGGCCGGAAACGCTGACATATGTAATACTATGTGTGATATAAATTTTACCGGAGCAGCGTCGTGAGGGTTTTCAAGAGCGCTTGGTTCGATAGATTTTCCCGCAAGCAGGGCCTATCGGACGAGGCGCTATTGGATGCCGTCAAGCGCGCCGAGCGTGGCCTGGTCGATGCAGACTTGGGCGGCGGCGTTATCAAACAGCGCGTGGCGCGGCCTGGGCGCGGCAAGTCAGGCGGATTCCGCACCATCATCCTGTATCGAGCGGCGGAGCGGTCTTTCTTCGTGTATGGCTTTGCCAAGAGCGACCGCGACAATATCGACGATGACGAAATGACCGAGTTCAAGAAGGCGGCGGGTTATGTGCTGGGACTGACGGAAGAGCATCTGGTCAAACTGATTGGCGAGGGAAAATTTACGGAGGTGCATGAACATGACGAAGAAATACCGGAGTGACGCCTACGCTGCCATACACGAAACGATGGAGGCGCTGCACGAAGTTGGCGCCATCAACAAGCAGACCCTGCGCGAGTTTGACGAAACCTGCCTGACGCCGGTATCGCCCATGCTCCCGGAGCGCATTCGCGCGCTGCGCGAGCGAGAACGCCTGTCGCAGCCGGTCTTTGCCCGCTACCTGAATGTCAGCAGAAATCTCGTCTCCGACTGGGAGCGTGGCGTGAAAAAACCCGGCGGCCCGGCACTGCGCCTGCTTACCGTGGTAGAAAAAGGCGGCATCCAGGCCATTGCTTGATGGCCGGCAGGCCAAGCACATCCGCGACATTTTTCACTAGAGCGGTTTCTGTTCAAGTGCTTACACCCTCCCCTCTCCCGCTTGCGGGAGAGGGTGGCCGAAGGCCGGGAGAGGGGCAGCGGCGCATCCATGCCGGCAGCGGCAACGCGAAACCCGGCAGGGCGCAATAAGCAAAGCGCATTGCACCATCAGGATTCAAAGCCGCATTGCGCCAAGACGCCGGAATCGCGCAGCGCCTCGTTCGACGCGGATGGGGGGCCGGTCAAACTGGGCGCGTTCTGGCCCATGACCGGGCCGGGGTCGGGCCTTGGCTCTTGGCCGGGCTTGCTCCGATTGACGGTCGGCATGCTGCACTGTTGCCAATAGAAAACGTTGCATGTAACACCGAGGCAGCGTAATGTGTTGCATGTAACGATCAGGAGGCCCGTATGGCGCACGTCAATTCACGAGTTCAGAAGCACCGCGACGCCCTTCGTATGGCGGGGCTTCGTCCGGTTCAAATTTGGGTGCCGGACACACGCCGCCCGGATTTTGCGGAGGAGTGCCGCCGCCAGTGTCGCATCGCGGCTCAGGCAGACACGGCCGACGCGCCCTTGCGGCAACTCATGGACGACGCCTTGGCCGACGTGGAGGGATGGGCGGCATGATGCGCGGCGATTTTGTGACCATCGCCATGCAAGGTGATTTTGGCAAGCCAAGACCCGCCTTGGTGATTCAGGCCAATCAGTTCAATGAGCACGCTAGCGTTACGGTCCTTCCGATCACCAGCGCCCTGATTGCCGCGCCCTTGCTTCGCGTCGCAGTGCAACCGAATACAGAAAATGGATTGCAGAAACCCTCGCAAGTGATGGTGGACAAGGCGATAACGGTTATGCGTGACAAGCTTGGGCCAGCGTTCGGGCGCATCGACGCGGATACTCTGGCGGAGATTGAGCGATGCTTGGCGGTATTCCTAGGCATCGCCAAGTGACAGGGCGCTTGCCCTGCCGCCTGGCGCTTGCCCCATGACCGCGCTTCCGCGCCCTTGCGCTTTGCACCCCTCTCCCGCTTGCGGGAGAGGGTGGCCGAAGGCCGGGAGAGAGTCAGCGGCGCATCCATGCCGGCAGCGGCAACGCGAAACCCGGTAGGGCGCAATAAGCAAAGCGCATTGCGCCGCCAGGATTCAACGCCCCGTCGCGCCAAGAGGCCGGAATCGCGCGGCGTCTCGTTCGGCGCGGATGGGGAACCGGCCAAGCATCGGCGCAATGCGCTGCGCTTATTGCGCCCTACCCGCTTTCCGAAGACGGGTTTTCCCGCGCCACAAGCCCATCGCGGCGCGCCGCTTCCTCCCGGCATGTTCACGATCTTGCGAAATTGCCAAATAATGAATTAATTTTTCATAATTGACGGAACATGCCGGAATATGCAAAAGTATCGACCACTAGCCCCAGACGGGCCGCCCATGCGCCCACGAGCAAAGGAACCGATATGACATCCCTATTCGCCAGACGCCAGACGCCAGACGCCAGACGCCATGCGTTTAACCCGATTCCTGCTGGCCGCACTGCTCGGCCTGACCGGCGCTGCGAGCGCCTGGGCGCAGTGCCAGAGCAATTCGTGGGTCTGGCCCCTGCGCAAGTACAACGGATTCACAGACTTCACCACCTTGCAAGAGAAGGGCTGGACCGGGTCCCTCACGATGGGCTCCCCGCTGATAGAAGGGCTGTGGATGGCCTACGTCTTTACCAACGGCAACAGCAATCTCAAGGTGGATCCGAACAGCATCAACTACATTGGCACTTACCAGTACCAGGGCGGCTCAACCGCGCTGACTCTCAACAAGCCCTCCGACGTCCCCGCCAGCATTCCCATCCCCCCCGCCAACCTTATCAGCCGCATGCTTCTGAGCACCGGCGCCATACTCAATCACCCGCCGGGCTACGACTGGGGCGTGAACTGCCCCAGTTGGACGATAACCCCGGCGACAAACGGATATCTCGCGCTGGCGGAGCTGCTCGGCTACACCAACGGGGCCTGGGTTAAAGACCATAATGTGCTGACCTTCAAGTTCACGGTCCCCAATTCCAACATCGACACCATCAAGACCAGCGTCATCTTCGCCTCGGAGGAATGGCGCAAAGCGGCAAATAGCCGGGGCAACGACGTTTTCGGTTTCTGGGTCGACGGCGTCAATTACGCCAAGCTGCCGGGCACCGATCTGCCCATCAGCGTCCTGAACATCCCCGAGAGCATGCTGGTGGACGGCAAGGACTTCGGCTACTACCGCAGAACCGAGGAAATACCCATCGAGGCGAAGCTCGATAAAACCTTCAGCGTCCACACCATCACCATCGCCATCGGCGACGGGCCTTACCCGAACGCATCAACATCCAACACGGCTTACGACAGCGCCATTTTCATTGGCGGGCCGGACTCCTTCACCATTGGCCCCCCGGAGGAGCCGACCAAACCCAATCCGAATAACTTCAACGCCTTCGAAACCAACACGGAGGACGACAGCACCACCGGCTTGATCCATACCAAGCTGGCGGGAACGCCCTTCTCGCTGAAGCTGGTGGCGGTGTACAAAGAAGCCAATAAAGACAATGTGATAGCGGACTGGTTCACCGACGATGTGAAGGTGGAACTCTTAGCCAACAAGAATCCGGGCGAAAACTACGACGCCAACCATTGCCCGGACGCCTTCGACGTGTTGCAAACCCAGTTTCCGGCGACCCTGAGCAAGGGTCTGGCCAAAAACGTCAGCGGCTTCGAGTCGGCAAAAGCCGCGAAGGACGTGCGGGTGCGCATCACCTACACGAAGGACACATCAACCGTCACCGCCTGTTCCACCGACAGCTTCGCCATCCGGCCCGCGAGCTTCAAGATGGACACCTCGCCGTCTTGGAGCGTCAGTTCCCCCGATGCCAAGCCGACCTACAAGGCCGGCACCGATCCCTTCACCCTGACGGCGACAACGACCAAGGGCTACGACGGCACGCCCCAGATCAGCCAGGCGGGCATTGGGATGCGCAGCGTCGAAGACAAGAGCCTGGCCGCTCTGATCGGCAATTTCAATCAGGCAAAAAACGATGATGACATAGGCCTGAGCGTCGCGAAAGGGAGCTTCATTTTCAGCGAGATACCGGGCTTCCATCTGCTAAAGGACGCGGTGTATGACAGTGCCTTCACCGCCATCGACCACGACAGCGGTTGCTTGAAGGGCAGCACCTCGAACACGCTCGATAGCAATGGCTGGTATGGCTGCACCATCGGCAGCGAGCTTTCGGGCCTGTATGGCCGCTTCATCCCCGACCATTTCGATATTTCGCTGACACAGGCTTGCGAGAGCGGGGCCAAATCCTTCACCTACTCCGGCCAGCCTTTCGGGAAATTCACCATCACGGCGATGAACGGCCTGAATCCGCCCAAGCCCACCTTGAACTACGCCTGGGGCAGCATCGGCATGTCGAAAAATGTCACGCTGACCGAGGTCAGCGGCGCGTCGGGCGAGCTCATGCGCAAGTCCTTGGACAAAAAGAAATTCGACAAGGGTTCGGTCAGCCATATCGACTTCCCCGATGTCGGTTTCAAGTTCGATGATAAACAGACCGCGCCGGCCATCATCCAGTTGCGAGCCACGGACACCGACGGCGTGAGCTCCAAGGGCCACGACGCCACCGCCACCGCCCTGATCCGCTCCGGCCGCCTGCAAGTCTTCAACGCCTTCGGCGCCGCCACACAGACCTTGGCGATGGTCATGCAGGCGCAATACTGGACGGGCGCGCTGTGGCTCATCAATACCGACGATTCCTGCACCCAACTCGGGGCCGCCAATTTCGCGTTGAGCCGCAACGGCGAAGCCACCGCGCTGACCTCGGTCACGGGTGTGAGCGCCTTCAATACAGGCAGCGCCACGGTGACACTCGCCTCCACGAACGGCAATACCGCGACCATCAAGGTCGCCGCCAATCT
>CAZFHE010000073.1:0-9669 GCA_964518615.1 uncultured Dechloromonas sp.
TCTATGGCAAGGCTTGCGCATCGGTGAGGGAGGTTTTTAGTGTCATCGCGCTTGGACGAGAGGCGCAATGCGCTGCGCTTATTGCGCCCTACGGGCTTTCCCTGCCGACTCCTGAGCGCCTATCACCGCCCCACAGACAACCACTGCCTTGCCGAGCGCCATCCCCGCCACAGGACGAAGGCGCGACTGGTCCAGCGCCAGGCGCGGCGGGGGCGGATGAGGACGAAGGCGAAGGCGGCGGCGAAGGCCGCCGCGGGATGCTGTTTGAGCCAGTCGACGCCTTGCAGCAAGGCGTCGCCGCTGTCGCAGACATGCTCGATATCCGCCGCGTGCTGGGCGAGAAGCGCGCGCTGGGCGGCGATGCGTTCGCCCAGCGCGCCCCGGCGGGCGGCCAGTTCCAGCGCCTTGGCGCTCATTCCGGCGTCTGCCCGCTGCGCTGGCGCAATAGCGTCAGGTCGGCGTCCAGTTCGTTCAGGCTGTGGCGAAACAGCGCGCTCGGCATGGCCGCCTGGCGTCTCAAGGAGGCGAGCAGCAGCAGGCCGCCGCCGATGAATAGCACGGCGAAGAGGCCGAAAACGAAGCCCCGGTGCTCCCAGAAAACGACCGCCAGACAGAAGATGCTCATGACCACGCCAAGCGACAGGAACAAGGCCGCCGCGATCGCCTTCGACCACAGCGACATCAGGCGGAGTTTTTCTTCCTCGAGTTCGACGACCAGCAGTTGGAGCCGCGTCCGACCGATGGTCAGCAGGGTCGCCAGGGTGTTCTTGACGGAGGCGAAGAGGCCCTGGCGGCTCCCTTCGCCGCCTGCCTGCTGCGTCATGGGTTTAGCGACGGCCGATCAAGACGCCGAGCGCGAGGCCCAGGGCGGCGGCGACGCCGACCGCTTTCCACGGCTCTTCGTGCACGAAATCGTCGGTGGCGCGGGCAGCGGCCTTGGTCTTGTCGATGACCGCATGCTCCAGGTCGATCAGACGCTCCTTGGCCACGCGCAGACGAACGCCCAGGCGCTCGCGCAGTTCGATGACCTTCTCGCCGGCGACGCCGGTGGTCGCCCGCAGCAACTCCTCGGTGTCGGCAATGACGACCTTCATGTCGGAAACCAGTTTGTCTTTGTTGGCGGCAGCCAGTTCTTTGGACATTTTTCGACCTCTATTGTCATGGTTGAGCAAGAGCGTACAGGGTAGCCCGTCGGGGCGGTGAAATCAATTCACTTCGGATCAGGCGCAAAATCGTAATCGACGGTCAGCGGGGCGTGGTCGGAGAATCGCTCGGCCTTGTACACGCTCGCCGCCACGGCGCTTGCCGCCAAGCCCGGGGTGGCGATCTGGTAGTCGATCCGCCAGCCGACATTCTTGGCCCAGGCCTGGCCGCGATTGCTCCACCAGGTGTAGGAGTCGCCCCCCGCCTCGGGGTAGAGGCGGCGATAGACATCGACCCAGCCCAGTTCATCGAACACGCGGGAGAGCCAGGCGCGTTCCTCGGGCAGAAAACCGGAGTTTTTCTGATTCGATTTCCAGTTTTTCAGGTCGATTTCGTGGTGGGCGATATTCCAGTCGCCGCACAGCGCGATTTCCCGGCCCTCGGCGCGTAAGGCCCGCATCTGCGGAAAGAAGGCGGCCAGAAAGCGGAATTTCGCTTCCTGGCGCTCCGGCGACGAGGAGCCCGAGGGCAGATACAGGGAAATGACCGATAGATTGCCGAAATCGGCGCGCAAATAACGCCCCTCGGCATCGAATTCACCGCCGTCGAAGCCTTCGACGACGCGATCCGGCATCCGCCGGCTCCAGATGCCGACCCCGCTATAGCCCTTCTTTTCGGCGTAGTGATAAAAGGCCTGCATGCCAGAGGGCGCGCGCATTTCCGGGCTCAGGTCGCCAGCCTGCGCCTTCAGTTCCTGCACGCAGACGATATCGGCCTCTTGCGCGGCCAGCCAGGGCAGGACATTTTTGCTCCAGGCGGAGCGGATACCATTGAGATTCAAGGAGATGATGCGTAACATTATTCGATATCAGCCGCGTTCCGCGGCGCTGGAGCATGTAGAAAAATATGGATTTTCGCCAGGATTTCATTGAATTCGCGCTTGAGAGCCAAGTGCTGCGCTTCGGCGAATTCACCACCAAGGCCGGCCGCTTGTCGCCCTACTTTTTCAATGCCGGCCTCTTCAATGACGGCAAGGCCATTGGCCGCCTCGCCGAATTTTACGCCAAAGCCGCCGAAGCCAGCGGCATCCGCTTCGACATGCTGTTCGGCCCGGCTTACAAGGGCATTCCGCTGGTCGCGACCATCGCCATGGCGCTGGCCCAGCGCGGCAGCAATTATCCCTTTGCCTATAACCGCAAGGAAGCCAAGGACCACGGCGAAGGCGGCCAACTGGTCGGCGCGCCGCTCAAGGCTCGCGTGCTGATCGTCGATGATGTCATTTCCGCCGGCACCTCGGTGCGCGAATCGGTTGAATTGATCCGCCAGGCGGGCGCGACGCCCGCTGGCGTGCTGATTGCCCTCGATCGTCAGGAACGCGGTCAGGGCGAATTGTCGGCGGTGCAGGAAGTCATGCGCGATTATGGCATTCCGGTTGCCGCCGTCGCCGGGCTGGGCGATCTGATGGCCTATCTCGAACAGCACCCGGAATTTGCCGCCCACCGCGCCCAGGTCGCCCGTTATAGGGAACAATACGGCGTCGATGCTTAAAACCTTGCTGCTTCCTCTCGCGCTGTTATTGCTGGCCCCGACCGCCGAGGCGGCCGGGGAGTTTTATTGCTGCCAGGATGCGACCAGCGGCCGCCGCGTCTGCGGCGATACGCTGCCCGTGCAATGCCGGGGCCTCGCTTATCAGATACTCGATCGCGGCGGAAATCTCATCCAGGAGGTCGCCCCGCCGCTGACTCCGGAGCAGAGGGCCGAACTGGCGGCGGAAAATCGCCGCAAGAAGAGGCAGGAAGAAGTCGCCCGCGAGCAGCGGCGCATGGATCAGGCCCTGCTCGATACCTACGCCACGCCGCAGGATATCGACATCGCCCAGCGCAAGATGGAAGACGATGTCAATCTCGCCATCCGGGGCGCGCAGGAAAATATCGAGGCCTCGATGGCCAAGCGCCAGAAACTCGACGCGGAAGCCGAGTTTTATCTGAATAAACCCATGCCGCCCGAGTTGCAGAAGGAATTGCGGGCCGTCAATCACGAAATCAAGGTGCAACAGGAGCTGATCGAGGTCAAACAGCGCGAGCTCTCAGCCATCCGCGGCAAATACGATGCCGACCGCAAGCGCTATTTTGAACTGACTGGCCGCAGCTCGGCCAAACCCGGCGTCAGCCGGCCAGCTTCTTCTTCAACAGCTCGTTGACCTGCTGCGGGTTGGCCTTGCCCTTGGCTGCCTTCATGACCTGGCCGACCAGGGCATTGAAGGCTTTTTCCTTGCCGGCCTTGAATTCGGCGACATTGCCCGGATTGGCGGCCAGTACCTCGTCGACCAGCGTCTCGATGGCCCCGCTGTCGGTGATCTGTTTCAGGCCCTGGCGCTCGATGATCTCGTCGGCGCTCCGGCCTTCGCCATTCCATAGCGCCTCGAACACTTTCTTGGCGATATTGTTGGAAATGGTCTGGTCGGCGATGCGCTGGATCAGGCCGCCCAGTAGCAAAGGGCTTACCGGCGCGGCGGCGATGTCCAGTCCGTCCTTGTTGAGGCGGGCGGCCAGGTCGACCATGACCCAGTTGGCGCAGGGCTTGGCCTGGGCGATGCCAGCCACGGCGACGGCGGCTTCGAAATAGCTGGCGACCTCCTGGCTGGCGGTCAGCGTCGCCGCGTCATAGGCGGAAAGGCCCAGATCGCGGATAAAACGCTCGCGTTTTTGCTGCGGCAATTCCGGCAACTCGCCGCGAATGCTTTCCAGCCAGCCGGCGTCGATGACCAGGGGCAGCAGATCGGGATCCGGGAAGTAGCGGTAATCGTGGGCATCTTCCTTGCTGCGCATCATCCTTGTTTCGCCGCTGTCCGGATCGAACAGCACGGTGGCCTGATGAATGGCGCGTCCTTCCTCGATTTCGTTGATTTGCCACTGGACTTCGTAGTCGATGGCTTCCTTGAGGAAGCGGAAGGAATTGAGATTCTTGATTTCGCGCCGGGTGCCGAATTCGGCCTGGCCCTTGGGCCGCACCGAGACATTGGCGTCGCAGCGAAACGAGCCTTCCTGCATGTTGCCGTCGCAAATGCCGATCCAGCGCACCAAGGCGTGCAGCGCGCGGGCGTAGGCGACGGCCTCGTCGGAAGAGCGCATGTCCGGCTCGGAGACGATTTCGAGTAAGGGCGTGCCGGCGCGGTTGAGGTCGATGCCCGATTTGCCGTGAAAATCCTCGTGCAGCGACTTGCCGGCGTCTTCTTCGAGATGGGCGCGGGTCAGCCGGATGGTTTTTTCATACGCTTTATCGCCGCTGCCGACCTGTACGGTGAGACTGCCGCCTATCACCACCGGCAGCTCGAACTGGCTGATCTGGTAGCCCTTGGGCAAGTCCGGATAAAAATAATTCTTGCGCGCGAAAACCGATTTTTCGGCGACCTTTGCGCCAATCGCGAGACCAAAGCGAATCGCGCAATCGACGGCCTTGCGGTTCAGCACCGGCAGCACGCCGGGCAGCGCCAGATCGACGGCAGAAGCCTGGGTATTGGGTTGTGCGCCGAAGGCCGTGGGCGCGCCGGAAAAAATTTTCGAAACGGTCGCCAGTTGCGCGTGCGTTTCAATGCCGATTACGACTTCCCATTGGGTCATGATTTCATCCGTATACAGATTGACTAACAGCGGCCATTGCGCGCATCGACGATGAGCGGCCACAGATAGTCGAAAGCCTTGCCTTCGCAGGCGCTCTGGCAAGCGCTGAAGGCAATGGTGACAAGGTGTTCCTGCTCCCACATGCGCACCGTGCAGTTGCCGGCCAGTTTGTGGCGCAAGAGCGGCTGAGGGAGCGTCTCGACCTGCTCGAAATCCTTGAGATCGAAGCGGCAAGCGCCGCGATCCTTGATATTCACCTGAGCGGCGAAGGTCTTGACCTCGGCATTCCTGACCAGAAGATCGAGGCGCGTCCGGGTGCCGATTTCGTCCGTGCTCGAGCAGCGCGACGCGACATTGAGCGGGCGCGTCGGTTGCGGTTTCAGCTTGCGCTGGGAGAGATATTTCAACGTCGAGTTGGAAAACGCCGGCATTTCCTCCTTGACCGGCGCGCTTTCCGGGCTCCGCTCGACGCTGGCTTCCTCTGGCGCTTGCGGCTTCGTTCCGCAAGCGACCAGGGTCAAGGCTGCCAACAGCGCCGCGAATCCACGCATATCAGGCGATATTCGAAGGCCGCCGCAGGTGCCAGTCGCTTGCCTGCTGGAAGCGGTGCGCGACCTTAAGGAGCTTCGCTTCGGCAAAATAATCGCCAATCAATTGCAGGCCGACCGGCAAGCCATCGGCAAAGCCGCAGGGAATCGACATGCCGGGCAGGCCCGCGAGATTCACGGCGATGGTGTAAATGTCCGAGAGATACATCCGCACCGGATCGGCCGAGCGTTCGCCAATCCGGAAGGCGGTCGAGGGCGAGGTCGGCCCCATGATCACGTCGCAGCATTTGAAAGCCTCGACGAAATCATCGGCGATCAGGTGGCGGATGCGCTGGGCTTGCAGGTAGTAGGCATCGTAATAGCCGTGCGACAACACATATGCGCCGATCAGGATGCGACGCTTGACCTCGTCCCCGAAGCCCTGGGCCCGGGTTTTCATGTACATGTCGTCGAGACTGTCGTAATCCGGGGCGCGATAGCCGTAGCGCACGCCATCGAAGCGCGACAGATTGGAACTCGCCTCGGCCGGCGCGATGACGTAATAGGCCGGCACCGACAGGTGGGAATTGGGCAGCGAGACTTCAACGGTGACGGCGCCCAGCTTGCGATATTCGTCTATCGCCGCCTGGACAGCGGTCATCACCGACGGATCGCAGCCGTCGCCGAAAAATTCCTTGGGCAGGCCGATGCGCAGGCCAGCCAGCGGCTGTTCGAGGTCGCGGGCATAGTCCTCGGCCGGGCGGTCGAGCGAGGTCGAATCGCGCGAATCGAAACCGGCCATGGCATTGAGCAAGAGGGCGCAGTCCTCGGCCGAGGCGGCCATCGGGCCGCCCTGGTCGAGCGAGGAGGCGAAGGCGATCATGCCGTAGCGCGATACCACGCCATAGGTGGGCTTCAAGCCGGTCAGATTGCACAGCGCCGCCGGCTGGCGAATCGAGCCGCCGGTGTCGGTGCCGGTCGCCGCAGGCGCAAGACGCGCGGCCACCGCCGCGGCCGAACCGCCGGACGAGCCGCCGGACACGCGCTCGCGATCCCAGGGATTTTTCACCGGGCCGAAATAGGAGGTTTCATTGGACGAGCCCATCGCGAACTCGTCCATATTGGTCTTGCCCAAGGACACCATGCCGGCCTCGCGGTGCAGCTTGGCGATGACCGTCGCGTCATAGGGCGAGACGAAATTGGCCAGCATTTTGGAGCCGCAGGTGGTGGTCCAGCCCTCGGCGCAGAAAATGTCTTTCTGGGCGATTGGAATGCCGGTCAGCGGCCCGGCGGCGCCAGCGGCGATACGGGCATCGGCGGCCCGCGCCATGGCCAGCGACTGGTCGCGGTCGACGGTGATGAAGGCATTGATGTCGGGATTCAGGCGCTCGATGCGGTCGAGAAAGAGCGTCGTCAGTTCGATGCTGGAAATTTCCCTCTTCGCCAGCGCCTGGCCGAGTTGCTTGAGACTCTTGTCTATCATTCGATCACCTTGGGCACCAAGTAGAGACCGGCCTCGGTTTCCGGCGCGACGGCCTGGAAGACCGCGCGGCGGTCGGGCTCGCTGACGGCGTCGGCGCGCAGGCGCTGGCTGAATTCCTGGGCATGGGCCATCGGCTCGACGCCGCGGGTATCGACCGCCTGCATCTCTTCGATCAGGCCGAAAATTCCGTTGAGATGGTCCCGCGTGGTGGCGGCTTCGGCTTCGCCGAGCTCGATGCGGGCAAGAAGAGCGATCCGCTGGACCTGTTCTGATGTGAGCGACATGGGGTGGCTAGACTATTGCGGCGCACAAAGTCTGAAAAAGAAAGCTTTGTAAGGTATCATAAAAGCTTTATCTACCGCACCCCGCAGCGGAGCACAGCAGATGTTCGGATTTCTCTCCAAGTATTTTTCCAATGAC
The DNA here is from genome assembly GCA_964518615.1 of uncultured Dechloromonas sp. Lineage (GTDB taxonomy): Bacteria > Pseudomonadota > Gammaproteobacteria > Burkholderiales > Rhodocyclaceae > Azonexus. The sequence goes on from CAZFHE010000073.1 coordinate 7,194, forward strand.
CTCGCCATCGACCTGGGTACGGCCAATACGCTGATTTATGTGCGCGGCCGCTCCATCGTGCTCGATGAGCCGTCCGTGGTCGCCATTCGTCTCGAAGGCGGCCCCAATGCCAAAAAATCCATCCAGGCCGTCGGCAAGGAAGCCAAGGAAATGCTGGGCAAGGCCCCCGGCAGCATCACCGTGATTCGCCCGATGAAGGACGGCGTGATCGCCGACTTCACCGTCACCGAGCAGATGTTGAAGCAATTCATCAAGAAGGTGCATGATTCCAAGCTCTTCTCGCCGAGCCCGCGCATCATCATCTGCGTGCCCTCCGGCTCCACCCAGGTCGAGCGCCGCGCCATCCGCGAATCGGCGATCGGCGCCGGGGCCAGCCAGGTGTATCTGATCGAGGAGCCGATGGCGGCCGCCATCGGCGCCGGCCTGCCGGTGTCGGACGCGACCGGCTCCATGGTCGTCGATATCGGCGGGGGCACCACCGAGGTGGGCGTCATTTCGCTGGGCGGCATGGTTTATGCGGGTTCCGTGCGCGTTGGCGGCGACAAGCTGGACGAGGCCATCATCAATTACATCAGCCGCAATTACGGCATGATGATCGGCGAGAACACCGCCGAGAACATCAAGAAGAACATCGGCTCCGCCTTCCCCGGCGCGGAAGTCATGGAGATGGAAGTGTCCGGCATCAACAAGGCCGAGGGCATTCCGCGCAAATTCACCATTTCCTCCAACGAGATTCTCGAAGCCCTGACCGACCCGCTCAACCAGATCGTTTCCGCCGTCAAGTCGGCGCTGGAAAAGACGCCGCCGGAATTGGGCGCCGACATCGCCGAAAAAGGCATGGTGCTGACCGGCGGCGGCGCGCTGCTGCGCGATCTCGACCGGCTGCTGATGGAAGAAACCGGCCTGCCGGTGATCGTCGCCGAGGAGCCGCTGACCTGCGTCGCCCGCGGCTGCGGCCTGGCGCTGGAAAAGATGGACAAGCTAGGCAGCATCTTTGCGTCGGATTGAGCGCCTGACGGCATTGCCGCATTGATGTGATGGCCGGCATCGACCACGCACCGCCTCCATTCTTCAAGCGCGGACCGGCGCCGCTGGCCCTGCTGACCTTCTACCTGGCCGTTTCGCTGGCGCTGTTCGTCGTCGATCTGCGTGTGCAGAGCCTCGGCCTCTTGCGCCAGAGCGTCGCGCTGCTCGTCGATCCGGTGCAGCGCGTGGCGCAGACGCCGGGCAGCCTGGTCGATCACGCGCTGGCCTATCTGCGCGGCATGCAGGATCTGCGCGAGGAAAACAGCCGGCTGAGGCAGGCGCAGTTGCTGATCGCGCCGAATCTGCAACGCCTCGACCATCTGGAAGCCGAGAACGAGCGCCTGCGCCGGCTGATGGCCGTCAAGGAGAGGGAAAAGGCGGGCGGCCAGGTGGCGCAGATCATGTACACGGCGCGCGATCCGTTTTCCCGCCGCATCGTCATCGACAAGGGCCAGCAGGCGGGCATCGTCGCCGGCCAGCCGGCCATCGACGAGGCGGGCGTGGTCGGCCAGGTGACCCGCGTCTTTCCCTTCTCGGCGGAAATCACGCTGATTACCGACAAGGATCAGGCGGTGCCGGTGCAGATCGTGCGCAGCGGCCAGCGTTCGGTGGTTTTCGGCCTGGGCAACGGGCAACTGGAATTGCGCTACATGCCGGCCAACGCCGATGTGCAGGTCGGCGATCTCTTGGTCACGTCGGGCCTCGACGGCATTTTCCTGCCCGGCTTTCCGGTCGCGCGGGTCAGCAACATCGAGCGCGACAGCGCCTTCGCCTTTGCCCGCATCATCGGCATGCCGCTGGCCGGGGTCGAGAATTTCAGCGAGGTGATGGTGCTGTACCCGCGCAAGGAACTGCCGCCCCCGCCGCCGGAAACGCCCGCCCAGCGCGCCAGCGGCAAACCGCCGAAACGAGTCCGATGACCCAGCCCACTTTCGCCTCCTCCCGCATCCTGCTGCCGGCCCGGCCCTGGTTCATCGTTTGCAGCCTGTTCCTGGCGTTGCTCGCCAACCTGCTGCCGACCGCCAACTGGCCCGGCGTTCCCGACTGGGTGGCGCTGGTGCTGTGCTTCTGGAGCATCCGCGAACCGCGCCGGATCGGCATGGGCTGGGGCTTCGCCCTGGGTCTGGCGATGGATGTCGCCGATGGCGCGGTGCTCGGCCAGCATGGCTTCGCCTATGTGCTGCTGGCTTACCTGGCGGCTTCGCAGTCGCGGCGCATCGTGTGGTTTCCGGTGGCGCAGCAGGCGCTGCAAATCCTGCCGCTGTTGATCGGCGCGCAGGCGCTGCAATTGCTGATGCGCCTGGTCGCCGGGGCCGATTTCCCCGGCTGGGGCTACCTGGTCGGCCCCTTCCTCGCCGCCCTGCTGTGGACGCCCTGCACCTTCCTGCTGCTGCTGCCGCAGTACCAGCCGGGCGGGCGCGACGAGAACCGGCCATTGCGATGCGCCCCT
>CAZFHE010000074.1:0-8868 GCA_964518615.1 uncultured Dechloromonas sp.
AAGCCGACAGCGCGCTGTTATCCGCCCTGAACGCGAGTCCGGAAGCCTGGAACACTGGCCTCGCCTTCGTCCGGATGAGTTCGTCCAGCCTCGACCTTCCGGCGCTGGATGAACTACGCAGCAACAATCTGGTTTTGTTGCTCGAACTGGCCCCCATCGTCCGGAGCGCGCCAAACCCCGCGCTGGAAGCCCGGATCGAAGCCCTGCGCCAGCGCGGCATCGCCATTGCCCTGTTCCGCCAGCCCAAGCATCCGAGTTTTGGCGAGTTGATTCGCCTCGCCGACTATGGGGCCGTCGATGTCGCCGCCACCGAGCCTAGCCTCGTCCGCGATTTTTCAACGGCTTTTCGCGCCAGCCGGCGCGACCAGCCGGCCACCCTGTTCGCCGCCCAAATCGAGACCCTGGACGAATACCGTCTTTGCCACATGTGGCATTTCGATTATTTTCACGGCAGCTTCGCCGCCCAGACGCCGGAACGCGTCAGTGAGGCCGCCACCGACCCGCACAAAATGCAGTTGCTGCAAGTGCTGCGCCTCGTCCAGAGCGATGCCGAGACGGCGGAAATCGCCGCGGCCTTGCGCCAGGATCCGCCGCTGGCCTTTCGCATTCTGCGCTACCTCAATTCGCCGCTGATCGGCCTTGATCATCGCGTCGAGTCGCTGTCGCAGGCGCTGACCATTCTGGGCCGGCAGCGCCTGATGCGCTGGCTGTCGGTACTTTTGTTCTCGGTACACGAACCCCTGGTCGGCGACTGGCTGTTGATCGAAAGCGCGCTGACCCGGGGCCGCCTGATGGAATTGCTGGGCAACCGGGTGCTGCCCGGCCAGCCGGCCGACGCGCTTTTCCTGACTGGCATCTTCTCCTGTCTTGAGCAATTGCTGCGCCGCCCGCTGGCGGAACTGCTCGACGAAATACCGCTCTCCGAGGATGTCCGCGCCGCCCTGCTGCGGGGCGAAGGCCGCTACGCGCCGCTCTTGACCCTGGTCGAAGCCGCCGAGGCTTTCGATCATGGGCGCATCGCCTATTGCGCCGATGCGCTCGGCCTTCCGGCCGATGCCGTCAACCGCGCCCTGTTGGCCGCCACCGCCTGGGCCAGCGAAGTTTCCGAGCATTGGGAATAGGCGTTTGCCGCCCGGCGGAAATTGATACAGGCGAATGCCGTTTCGGCATCCGCCGGCTAGAGTCTGGCCGCATGAGAGGATTCTGTCTGCCGCTCGTCATTGCCCTGTGCTTGCCGCTGCCGCTTCTTGCCGCGCAGCCGCTGCAACCCTGGCTCGACGTCGCCGCGCCCGGCAGCGTGCTGAAACTGCCGCCCGGCCTCTATCGCGGGCCGGCGGTGATCACCAAGCCGCTGACCCTGGAGGGCGACGGCCAAGTGGTGATCGACGCCGGCGGCAGCGGCACGGTGCTGACCGTGCGCGCCGACCGGGTCACGCTGCGCGGCCTGAGCCTGAAAAACAGCGGCGATTCGCACGATGGCCTCGACGGCGGTCTGATGGCCGAGGGGCACGAGCTCTTGATCGAGAACAATGTGATCGAGGAGGTCTTGTTCGGCATATCCCTGCACCGCAGCAATGGCAGCATCGTTCGCGGCAACCGCATCCGGTCGCGCGGCGCAGACCCGGCCGACCGGGGCGACGGCCTGCGTCTGTGGTACAGCAGCGGCAATCGCATCGAAGGCAACGACATCGCCCACATCCGCGACATCACTGTCAGCAACGCGCCGCGCAACCGTTTCATCGGCAACCGCGTGCGCGACAGCCGGCGGGCGATCAATCTCTTGTTTGCCCCGCGCACCCTGATCGAAGGCAATGTGTTCGAGCACAACGCCACCGGCGTGACCGCGCTTAATTCTGACGGGATCATCATCCGGGGCAATCGCATCCGTCATGCGATGGAGGCGTCCGGCGCGGGCGTCGCGCTCAAGGAAACCGCGGCGGCGCTGGTTCAGGGCAACGAGATCGTGCATTGCGCCCACGGCATCATGGCCGACTCGCCCATGCATCCCATCAACCGCATCGTCTTTATCGACAACGTGGTCGCCCACAATGTCACCGGCGTGTATTTCTACGGCGCCAAGGGCGGCCACATGGCGATTGGCAACGACTTCCTGAGCAATCTGTGGCCGGTGATCATCATCGGCGACGGCGATCCGATGAACGACGTCTGGTGGGGCAACACCTGGGACGGCTACGAGGGCTTCGACATCGACGGCGACGGCTTCGGCGACCGGCCCTACGAGTTGTACGTCTGGGCCGACCGCATCTGGATGGAAACGCCGGCGGCGCGTTTTTTCAGAAACTCGCCGGTGCTCGAATTGCTCGATTTTCTCGAACGCCTGGCCCCCTTCGCGGCCCCGACCCTGATCCTGCGCGACCCCGCGCCCCGCATGCGGCGCTCACGCTAGCGCGGATCGTTGGGATTCGCTGCGTTCAGCGCTAACCTACCCGATGTGCGCAGCCGAATCAGGACCGCTCCAACCAGTCGCGCATATCCTCGATCAGGTCGTCGACCGCCCCCAGCGATAGGCCGAACAACTGGCAGGCATAGGGCGCGGCCTTGTTCCACTCTTGGTAGACCGAATCGCCAGCCTGCAAGCGGATGATGTGCTCGGCCAGCACGGTGACGGCGATCAGCATGCGCGAGCTTGGCGAGAGCAGTTTCGGGGCGTCGAAGGCGGTGTAGTCGTGGTGATACAGCACGGCATCGGCCACCTCGGCCGGCAAGCGCCAGCGGCGGGCGAGAAAATAACCGACGACGGCATGATTGGTGCCAAGACGCCGGTCCTCGACATCGGTAAAGCAGCGCTCCTCGCAGGCATTGGCCTCGGCCAGCACGGCGCGGACCTCGGGAAAGCGCTTCATCAGCAAGGGGATGCCGCAATCGTGGAACAGTCCGAAGGTATAGGCCACGTCGGGACGGACGCCGCGTAGCCGCCGGGCGAGTTCGGCCGACAGGCGCGCGGTCAGGCTCGAGGTTTCCCAGAAGCGCTCCATCGGCATGGATGCGCCGCCGGACAGGGAGACTTTCAGGAGCTGAGAGACAACCAGATTGAATACCTGCCGGGTGCCGAGAATATTCAGCGCCTGGACGATGGAGCCAATCTTGTTATTGCCGAAAGCCGGGGAATTGGCGACCTGCATCACATGCCCGGCAAGGGCCACGTCCTGGCTGATCAAGCGGGCGATTTCCCGCTGATCCGCCGCGTCTTTTTCGAGCTCTTGCTGGATATCCATCAGAATCGCCGGACAAGGCGGAATGTCGACGCCGTTCAGCAGCTTTTCCAGCCTGACTTCTTCGTTTGCTTCATTCATCGAACATCCTCCAGGGGCGATATGTAAGCTTATCGGCTTGGCGCGCGGATGTGAATATGGGATGAAAATCTGCGCGGATAAGGCGTTGCGCCGTCCGGCAAGCTCGATTTGAGCATCCGCCCTGTGAGTCCCTCCGTGCTCCTGGCGTTCCAGCCCTGCCTTGAGCGCGCCCTTACCAGAGGGTAATGACGTGAGGGTAGGCGCGAATCTTGTCGTCCGCCGTGATGAGCGGCGCGGCCAGCTTGCGGGCCGTGGCCGTGATGATTCGATCCGCCGGGTCTTTATGGAATTCGCCGGGCAGGGTCGCGCTCCCCACGGCGATTTCATTATCCACCGGCACAAAGCTGATCGCCTCGATCTGATTGACGATGGACAACCAGGCCAGGGTATTCATCGAGAGCGCCACCCGCCCCTTGGCGACCAGCATGCCCAGTTCCCAAGCGGAAATGGACGACACCATGATCTGACCGCCATGCAATTCGGCGTCGATCGCCTGCTGTGCCGCCGCCGAAAGCTGAGCTTTATCCGAGGAGGCCCACCAGAGCAAGGCGTGCGTATCCAGGACGACCATTACGCCGCCTCCCATTCATCCTCGGCAACGGGGGCCGTCGGATGGTCGTAACGCAGAACCGAATCGCGCAAAATATCAAGAGGATGGCGTGTGAGCGCTTGGTAGGGGCGCAGCTCCAGCTTGGGCTGGCCGTGGTCGGTGATCACGACGGGTTCCCCGCTGCTTTCCACTTGGCGAAAAAATTCCAGCGCCTTTGCCTTGAACTGGGATTTCGATACTTGAATGGTCATCGTTAGGCTCCTGGTCACATGACTCTGGTCATATCGTAGCGGATCGCTTGTTTACGGGCAATGACCGGGGATCGGCGCTCAGGGCGGCCAGCATGGCGCCGAACTTGGCTTCTGTCTCGGCCAGTTCGTTTTGGGGGTCGGAGCCGGCGACGATGCCAGCGCCGGCTTGCAGGCTGGCCGTGTGGCCGTCGAGCAGGGCCGAGCGCAGGGCGACCGAGAATTCCCCGTCGCCCATGGGGTCGAGGCAGCCGATGCCGCCGCTGTACCAGGCGTTTCGCCGCTCGCCATGGGCGGCGAGCCAGGCAAGGGCCGCCGGGCCGGGATAGCCGCCGACCGCCGGGGTCGGATGCAGGGCGCGGATGAGGTCAAAGAGGCTGGTCGCCGGCAGGGCCGGGGCCGAGATGTTGCTGCGCAGATGGGTCAGTTGGCCGGCCGTGTGCGCCCGGGGCGCATCGGCCTGCGGCGTCTCGGCGCAGAGCGGGGAGAGCGCCGCGCGGACGGCGCGGACCACCAGCGATTGTTCGTGACGATTCTTGTCCCCGGCCAGTTCTGGCGAGGCCGGCCAGGCCGTGCCGGCCAGCGCGTCGGCGTCGACTCGCCCGGCGGCGAGGCGAACCAGGCGCTCGGGCGTTGCGCCAAGAAAGGTCTGGCAGCCGTTGCCGCAGGCGTAGATCAGGCTTTCCGGCTGCTGCGCCAGCAATTGCGCGAGCGCCGCCGCTGGCGGAATGTCGGCGGCGGCGACGAGGCGGCGTTCACGGCTAAGCACCAGTTTTTCCATGGAGCCGCAGTCAATGGCATGCAGCGCCTGATGGCAGCGGGCGATCCAGGCGCGGGCGGAAAGTTGCTCTGGCGCGGCCGGCAGCCATTCGGGCAGACGCGCGTCCTGGCGGCGCGGCAGGCGGTCCAGGCATTGCCGCCATTCGATTATGGCCTGCCCGATACGCGCGGCGGGAATGCTCAATACCGCCGTGCATTGGCCGCCGAGACTTTCGAGCGCGATGGCCGGAATGCTCAAGCGGGCATTGGGCAGCGGCGCGTCATTGTCCGGGGCGAAGGCGAAGCCCGCGAAGGCGAGCGCCTGTCCTTCGTGACGCCAGACCCGGCGGATGCCGGCGAAGGCATTGTCCAGCGCGGCGAAGCGGTGTTCGCCAGCGCTATCGAGCCGCAGCGCATGGCCGATGCCGAGGCGGTACTCGCGCTGCGCGGGCTTTGCCCGGTAGTGGAACGAAAGGCCGGGTCCGACGAATTCGAGCCAGTCGCGCTCGCCGTGGCCGAGCGGCAGGCAGAGGCTGATGGGGGCGGCGGCCGGGGCGTCGGCGGCCAGACGCGTTAAGCGCGCCGTCAGATCAGGGTCTGCCAGACGCCGGCGCAGGGCGGCGATCACCCTCCGGCCCTGGCGGCGAGATCGCGCAGCATTTGCCGGTCGAGCTTGCCGGCGGCGTTGCGCGGCAGGCGCTCAAGGCGGATCAGGCATCGCGGCAGGGCGGCGCTCGGCAAATGCTGCCGGGCATGGGCCTGGAGGGCGTCGAGTTCGACCGGGCCGACGGCGAGCGCGACGATCAGATCGCCCCAGACCGGGTCGGGGCGGGCGCTGATGGCGATTTCTCGAATGCCGGGGCAGGCGGCCAGACAGGATTCGATTTCCTGGGGATGAATATTGCGCCCGCCGCTGATCAGCATGTCGTCGGCGCGCCCAAGCACGGTCAGCCGTCCGCCTTCATCGAGCCGGCCAAGGTCGCCGGTGCGAAAAGAGCCATCCGGCCCGATGCCGCCGCCTTCCAGATAGCCCGCCATCAGCTGCTGGCCGCGCAGGCGGATACGGCCATCCTCGTCGATGGACACGCCGGTTCCCGCCAGCGGCCGGCCAACCAGACCTTCGCGCCAGGGGCCGTCGGCCGGATCGTGGGCGGCGACCAGGGCGCTGCTTTCGGTCATGCCGTAACTTGGCCACAGCTTCCAGCCGGCGGCAGCGGCCCGCTCATGGAGCGGAGAGGACAGCGCTGCGCCGCCGATCAAGGCGACGCGCAGACTGGGCGGCGGCGAGACGCCGAGGTCGATGAGGGCGGCCAGCATGGCCGGTACCAGCGAAATATGCGTGACCCGATGCGCTTCCAAATCCTTGCCGACGGCCTCGGCATTGAATCCATCGTGTAGCAGGATTGCCGCATCGGCGCGGGCGCAGCGCCAGAGGATGGACTGGCCGCCGATATGAAAGAGCGGCATGCAGTTCAGCCACAGATCGCCGGCGGTCAGGCCCAGGCGGGCGTTGGCGGCGGCGGCCGCGGCATTGAGCTGGGTGGTGCCAAGCGGCACGGAGCGGGGCTGTCCTTCGCTGCCGCTGGTCGAGATGATCAGCGCGATGCCGGGCAGTTCAGGGGGTTTTTTCATGGCTCGCCGCTCCGGGGCCAGCGGCCAGAAGGGGCGGCCAACCAGGCTGGACGCCCAGGTCAGGCGGGCGAGCGCAAGGCTGTCGCCGCTCTTGGAGAGGGGCTGCCAGTTGTCCTCCAGACTGTCGGCCGCCAGGCGGCAGTCATCGAGCCATTCGGCGTAGGTCCACTGCTGGTCGCCGGCATGCAGAAAGGGGGTCGTCGGCCGGCTGCCGGCGGCCTGCTGAAGATGATGGGCGAGCGAACGATGATCGGCCATGGAGCGGTGTTTGTCTTCGTGGTGTCAAACAGCAGGGATCAGGTCTTGCCGCGCCAAGCCGGGATGCGGCTTTCGCCTGCGGGCTGTCGAGGAAGACATCCGGCGATTATACGTAGGCTCCGCCCGGGGGCGGCAAGACAAATCAACAAATCCCGCCGGCTCGCCCCGGGCGTCCGCCTGGGCCAGACCCGCGCTCAAGCAAGACATGATGGGCTGCCAGAGGTAACATTAGCCTGTTCGACAGACAATTGGACGGAGAGCCTATCCGTGACTTCCCCCCCCGACCTGATCAAGGCAATTCGCAGCGGTCGTCTCAAAAACGTGCTGGCCGTGCTCAATGCGGGCGTTCCGGTTGAACTGGCCGATGGCCAGGGCGATCCCGGCCTGCCGATGGGCATCGCCTGTTTCATGGGTTTCGTCGATATCGTGCGCGAACTGGCGGCGCGCGGCGCCAAGGTCGATCTGCCCGATAACCGTCTGCCGACCTCGCCCTTGAGCATGGCCGTGCGCGGCCAGCGGACGGAGGTGGTGCGGGCGCTGATCGAACTGGGCGCCCGGGTGCCGCCCGGCATGGTCACCGGTTTGAGCGCCCAGGAACTCCTGGTCGCCGAATGGCACGCGGCGCGGCGCGCCGGCAACCCCGAGCCGGATAACAAGGTGTTACAGGCGGTTGAGGAAATCGACATGATCCGCTGTATCGGCACCGATACCCAGGTGCTCGAAGCGGATGTGCTGCGCGCCGCCACAGAGCAGCGCGGCAAATAGCGCTAGGCCAGGAGCGGCGGCGGTTGTAGCGGCAACTGGCCGGTCAGGAGATAGCTTGCGCAATGCGCGATGTATTCGCGGGTGCTTTTGGGCATGGGCGTGCGGGCGCGGGTAATGTAAAAGACCAGGTCGCGGCCGCTGCGGATCAGCCGCAGCCCGTCGCCAATGTTGTAGGACGGACCGCCTGGGTTGTGCGCCACGGGCCTCGGCGAATGATTGGCCAGGCGTTCGCTGGCGGTCACCAGGCGCGACCAGACATCGAAAATATCCGGGTCGGTGCGCAGGGTTTCGGTCTTGACCCGGGCGGCGGCGGCAAAATCCTCGATCGCCGGGGCGATGTTGGCGAAGGCCGGAATACAGGTGAAGCAGCCGGTCATCGCGGCGGCGATCCGGTCGATATCGCGCAGGGTCTGGCCGATCTTGATGTAGCGGCTCTCGAAAAAATCCTCGACCGGAATCGAGAAGGCGCGAAACGGCTCGCCCCACAGCTCGTCGATGCCTTCCTCCCCGCTGCGGTGCAGTACGAAACGGCCGAGATCCATGGCTTTCAAGAGGCACTGGCCGCATTCGTGCATCAGCGCATCATCGCTGCGGACCTCGATGCCTTGGCCCTGTAATTCGACCAGCTTGCGGAAAATATCGGTGGCCCGGTTGAACAGCGCGCCGGCCAGCATCGCTGCCTTGACCCGCCGCCGTCCGGGGTTGGTTTCGGCCTCGTAGGCCGCGCGGGCGTCGTCGAGGCGGTCGCCGGGTATGTTCAGGCCGTGTTCGGTGTGATTGAAGAGCCGCCGGGTCAGCGCTTCGATCAGGCGCTTCTTGGCTTCCAGCGAATCGGCCGGGACCGGGTAGGTCTTGATCCAGTAACCGTCGTAGAACACGCGCTCGACGCCGTCGATCAGACGCCGGCTGCCTTCGGCCGGCCTCGTGTCCTGGCATTCGATCGAGGAGGGGTGATGAGGTATCACCATGGGAGAATCTGCATGGGGATGGCGAGACAGCTGAGTTTGCAGGAAATATTGTGCATGGCAACAAAAACTTGGCGGGGCGTTAAAAGCCGGGCGCGCATTATTCCATCAAAGCCACGGATTTGACCTGAACACGTACCGCTTGGCCGATGGAAATGCCAAGCTGGGCCGCCGAGCGGCGGGTCAGCCGGGCGATCAGCCGGCTTTCGCCGACCTCGACGCGAACCAGCAAGAGGCCCGGATGCTCGTCGTCTCCGAGGCTCTCCACCCTGCCGTCGAGGCGGTTCTGGATACTGCTTTGGCCCGGCTCGTCGACGGCCAGACTGACATCGCGGGCCAGCACCCGCAGGCGGACGCGCTGCCCGACCGGCAAGCCG
>CAZFHE010000075.1:0-2536 GCA_964518615.1 uncultured Dechloromonas sp.
AGGCTGCCGCCGATGACGGCGGCCCAGGCGTCGATGCCGAGCCAATCGGCCAGACGCGCCTGGGCATGGACCCAGTCGGTGACGCCGACGATGGGAAAATCCGCGCCCCATCGCCTGCCGGTGGCCGGATTGAGGGAGGACGGCCCGGTCGAGCCGTGGCAGCCGCCGGGGTTGTTGACGCCGACGATGAAATAGCGGTCGGTATCGAGCGGCCGCCCGGGGCCGACGATGTTGTCCCACCAGCCGATGTTTTCCGGCTGCTCGGCATAATGGCCCGCCACGTGGTGATGTCCGGAAAGGGCGTGGCAGACCAGAATGGCGTTCGATTTGGCGGCATTCAGCGCGCCGTAGGTCTCATAGACCAGATCGTAGGCCGGCAGAACGCCGCCGCTAGCGAGGGTCAGCGGCTGTGCGAAATGGGCGCGCTGTGAATGGACGGCGCCGACGGATTGTCCTGGCATGCGATTTCCAAAAAAAACCCAGTTGGCCGAAAACGCGAACTGGGCGGTTCCCGTTTTAGCGGCATTTATTGCGCGCCCGCAAGCAGAGCAAATCGGCGCGGCCGGCTACAACGCCAGCATCCGCCGACAATACCGAGGGGGGCGGTAAAAGTCAATGAAAGGGCGTCTGGATTGGCTATCCAGGGCAAACGCACGAATAGCAAAGTCATCTCGCTCTTGGGGACTTGTGGGGAAGGGGTATCCCGTGTCTTTGCCTTTCTCAAGCGCTGTATTCCGCGCCCGACGCGCGGGCATACTTTCTTCTTGTTTCGCCAAGAAGAAAGTAGCCAAAGAAGAAGGCGACCCCAGGTTACGCGGTCGGCTACGCCGACTACCCTGCGCGACTCGACGGGCCGGGCGGCTGGCTAATGAAAAGACGCCAGCCGACTTCCCCCGGCCCGTCTGCGTTGCTCGGCGCTCCACATGGGGGCCCGAAAAGCGTCGCAATGGGTCGGCCAAGGCTGAATCGGGCGTTCTGGCGATTGACCTGTTTGGCGAACAGTCGTCATGGCCGCGGATTATGGCTACACTGCCCCGATGTCCTTAGCTATTTTGCGAGTCGCACCATGCTGGAACAACGTAGGCATCAGCGCATCCGCTTCTCGTCGTTGCCCCGGGTCTACCTTGGCTATGGCGGCGCGGTTGATGTCGGCGGCATCGAAAATCTGTCGCTGTCCGGCCTGATGGTCCGCACCTCGCTGGCGCTGGAAGTCGGCAACACGGCGGGCTGTGAGTTCTCGCTCTTCGGCTCTCCGCTGATCGACGTGCCCTTGAGCATCGTCAGCCGGATCGGCGACGTCTATGGCGGACGCTTTCAGACCGGGCCGATCAATCAGGTCATCATCGAGGATGCCATCGAGGCGGCGCTGGCTTCCGGCCACGCCTCCATCCTGGCGGTGCGCGACGTCGGCGGCCGCAAGATCATGCGCGTCATCGGCGGACTCAATGGTTCCTTGCGCAACGACATGATGCATGCCCTGCTTCGCATCGGCGTGGAAGAAATGGATCTCGGCTCCGTCACGGCGGTGGATCAGAACGGCCTGGCCCTGTGCCTGGTCGCCACTGGCCGCCACAATGTCGCCATAGGCGAGCAGTCGCAATGTTTCGCCGATGCCTGGAAGCTGGCTCAGGCGCTGCCCGGCAGCATTCCCCTGCCGCCCGTCTAGAGCGGTTTTGATTCATTTACTTACATGCAGAAGCGTAATCGTTTGGGAGTAGGTTGGCGGTGAGCCGTAGGCGAACCCCAACATCGGCTGCCCTGCGGCCTTCTGCTCGTTGGGGTTCGTTTCGCTAGAGCAATTTCGCTTCAAGTGGTTGCACTTCCCCCTCATCCCAACCTTCCCCCGCGCGCGGGGGAAGGAGCGAGATTCCCTCCCCCGCTTGGCGGGGGAGGGCCAGGGAGGGGGAGCGGCGCTTGAAGTTGCGCATGGCGTTCAGAAAAATGTCAGCATTTGAATCAAAACCGCTCTAACCGCCAACCTACAAGCCTCAGGCAAGGGATGCGTTAAGGATTGAACCAAAACCGCTCTAGCGCGGTTTCTGTTCAAGTGCCGTTGCAAAAATACCGGGAATATCGGTGCGGCCTCCTGCAATCCTTCATCCCGAATGCCGGGGGCGCCACCGTAACGTGCGATTTGATCTCATGGATGTGATAGCTACAAGTCCGGACAGATTATTCCAATTTCCATTAAAAACTTGAATAGTTAAAACCAGACAAATCCAGATTTATATAGGCTATCGAGGTAAAATTATTTCAGTTTCTATTGCGAAATAGAATTACTTGCTCCCTACAAGATGTGACAGGTAGTGCCTCAGTTTGAACCGCTCCTGTGTTGCTCCCTCCCCCGCGTGCGGGGGAAGGGGCCAAATAGCGGCCTATCTATCGCTACATTCAAACTGAGACACTACCATGTGACAGTTGAACTTTCGCCCACATTCGGAAAGGGCTATAATCAAAAAGTTTTTCCGGCTCTCATGGTTGGAAAGGCGGTTGCCGGCGCGGTGTCGGCGGCGAAATCCACACACCCGCCGATTAA
>CAZFHE010000076.1:0-3009 GCA_964518615.1 uncultured Dechloromonas sp.
CGCAAGATGGCCAAGGTCAGCCTCAAGAACGGCACCGTGCATCACACCGTGATCGGCCGCCACGGCGCGACTTCGGTGATGATTCAGCCGGCGCCGGAAGGCACCGGCATCATCGCCGGCGGCGCCATGCGCGCCGTGTTCGAGGTGGCTGGCGTGACCAACGTGGTCGCCAAGGCGCACGGCTCGACCAATCCCTACAACATCGTGCGTGCTACTATCGACGGTTTGTCGAAGGTCAATACGCCGGCCGAGATTGCCGCCAAGCGCGGCAAGTCGGTGGAACAGATTCTGGGGTAAGCCATGGCTGACAAGAAGATCAAGGTGAAGCTCGTCAAGAGCATCATCGGTACCAAACAGGACCACCGCGCCACCGTGCGCGGCTTGGGTCTGAGGAAGCTGAACAGCTGTGCCGAACTGGAAGATACGCCGGCGGTCCGCGGCATGATCCAGAAGGTGCAGTATCTCGTGAAGGTTGAGGGTTAAGCCATGCGTCTGAATACCATCAAGCCGGGTGAAGGCTCCAAGAAGGCCGCCAAGCGCGTCGGCCGCGGCATCGGTTCGGGCCTCGGCAAGACCTGTGGCCGTGGCCATAAGGGTCAGAAGTCCCGTTCCGGCGGCTTCCACAAGGTCGGTTTCGAGGGCGGCCAGATGCCGCTGCAGCGCCGCCTGCCGAAGCGCGGTTTCAATTCGCTGACCCGCGCCCGCAATTACGAGGTGCGTCTCTCGGAACTCGAGCGTCTGCCGGTCGATGAAATCGACCTCTTGTCGCTGCAAGTCGCCGGCATCATCCCCGCCGACGCGCTGTCGGCCAAGGTGATTCTGTCCGGCGCGATCACGCGCAAGGTCACGTTGAAGGGCATCGGCGCCACCAAGGGCGCCAAGGCCGCCATCGAGGCCGTTGGCGGTTCCATCGCCGAGTAAGCCAGGAAGAGGTTAGAACGTTGGCAGCAAATCCGAAATCTGTTGGCAGTGGCGCGGTTGGCAAGGGCGGCAAGTTCGGCGATCTCAAGCGCCGGTTGATGTTCCTGCTGGGCGCGCTGGTCGTCTATCGCATCGGCGCGCACATTCCGGTGCCGGGCATTGATCCCAACGTTCTGGCCGACCTCTTCAACTCGCAGCAGGGCGGCATCCTGGGCATGTTCAACATGTTCTCGGGCGGCGCCCTGTCGCGCTTTACCATCTTCGCGCTGGGCATCATGCCCTACATTTCGGCCTCCATCATCATGCAGTTGATGAGCGTGGCCAGTCCGCAACTCGAAGCCCTGAAAAAGGAAGGCGAGGCCGGACGGCGCAAGATTACGCAATACACGCGCTACGGCACGGTCGTGCTGGCGCTCTTCCAGGGCATCGGTATCGCCATTGCGCTGGAGGCGCAAGCGGGGCTCGTCAATAATCCGGGCTTCCTGTTCCGGGTGACGACGGTGTCCACGCTTTTGACCGGCACCATGTTCCTGATGTGGCTCGGCGAGCAGATCACCGAGCGCGGCCTGGGCAACGGCATTTCCATCATCATTTTCGCTGGTATCGCCGCGGGGCTTCCCAATGCGATCGGCGGCATGCTGGAACTGGTTCGCACCGGCGCCATGCATCCCTTGTCGGCCATTTTCATCAGCATCCTGGTCCTCCTGGTCACCGCCTTCGTCGTCTTCGTCGAGCGCGGCCAGCGCAAGATTCTGGTCAATTACGCCAAGCGACAGGTCGGCAACAAGATTTATGGCGGCCAGAGCTCCCACCTGCCGTTGAAGCTCAACATGTCGGGCGTCATCCCGCCGATCTTCGCGTCGTCCATCATTCTCTTCCCGGCGACGGTTGCCGGCTGGTTTGGCTCGGGCGAATCCATGACCTGGCTGAAGGATGTCGCCGGCACGCTGTCGCCCGGCCAGCCGATCTATGTGATGCTGTACGCGGCGGCGATCATCTTCTTCTGTTTCTTCTACACGGCCCTGGTATTCAATTCCAAGGAGACCGCCGAGAACCTGAAGAAGAGCGGCGCCTTCGTGCCGGGCATCCGTCCGGGCGAGCAAACCGCGCGCTACATCGACAAGATCCTGATGCGGCTCACCCTGGTTGGCGCGGCTTACATCACCCTGGTCTGTCTGCTGCCGGAATTCCTGATCCTCAAATGGAACGTGCCTTTCTATTTCGGCGGCACCTCGCTCTTGATTATCGTGGTCGTGACCATGGACTTCATGTCCCAGGTCCAGGCCTACATCATGTCCCATCAATACGAAAGCCTCTTGAAGAAAGCCAATTTCAAGGGTGCTCCCATGCTCAAGTAAGGCGCGATGGCCAAGGAAGACTACATCGAGATGCAAGGGGAGGTCGTTGAAAACCTCCCGAATGCGACCTTCAAGGTCAAGCTGGAAAACGGGCACATCGTGCACGGCTTCATCTCCGGCAAGATGCGCATGCACTACATCCGCATCCTGCCCGGCGACAAGGTCACCGTCCAGCTGACCCCCTACGATTTAACCAAGGCGCGGATCGTTTTCCGCGCCAAGTAAACAGTCTCTACGCAATAACCGCGGGGCAAGGAAACACGGCTGCTTCCAGGCTCTCGCAGACGAGGAGTAAAAGATGAAAGTTCAACCTTCCGTGAAGTGCATCTGCCGCAATTGCAAGGTTATCCGTCGCAAGGGCGTCGTGCGCATCATTTGCAAGGACCCGCGTCATAAGCAGCGTCAGGGTTGATTCCCCGACGCGTCCGGCATTTGTCAATTTTTAGAAATAGTGGAGTGACTCAATGGCCCGTATTGCAGGGGTAAACATTCCGAACCATCAGCATGCCGAGATCGCCCTGACCGCGATCTATGGCATCGGCCGCACGCGCGCGCAGAAGATCTGTGACGCCGCCGGCGTTGGTCGTGCCACCAAAATGAAGGACCTGTCCGATGCGGACATGGACCGTCTGCGCGACGAAGTGGGCAAGTTCACCGTCGAGGGTGACCTGCGCCGCGAAGTCACCATGAGCATCAAGCGCCTGATGGACCTCGGTTGCTACCGTGGCCT
>CAZFHE010000077.1:0-6375 GCA_964518615.1 uncultured Dechloromonas sp.
GCGCCCGATCCGGGTGTGGCCGCTGATGACCACGTGCGGCCCGATCACGGTATTCTCGCCAATCTCGACATCCGGCCCGATGATGCTATAGGGGCCGATCTTGACATTGGCTCCGATCCGGGCGGCCGGATCGACGATGGCGGTCGGATGGATCATGTCAGATATCCCGCTTGGCGCACATCAGCACCGCTTCGGCGGCAATCTGGCCGTCGACCCGGGCTTCCGCCTTGAATTTTCCGATACCGCGCATCTGGCGCTGCATTTCGACATGCAGGTGCAACTGGTCGCCCGGCATGACCACCTTCTTGAAACGGCACTCGTCAATGCCAACAAAATAGAAGAGCGAATGGAGATCCGGCTTGGATTCCATCGTCTTGAAGGACAGAATGCCGGCCGCCTGGGCCAGCGCCTCGATGATCAGCACGCCGGGCATCACCGGATGATGCGGGAAGTGGCCGACAAAGTGCGGCTCGTTGATCGAGACATTCTTGTAGGCATGAATGAACTTGCCCGGCTCGATGTCGACCACTCGGTCTACCAGCAGAAACGGGTAGCGGTGCGGCAAGTGTTCGAGAATTCCATGAATATCCATTTAATCAATCCTTTACGTTCATATCTTTAAGTGTTTTCTCAAGCTCGGACACCCGCTCGGCCAAGCGGGCCAGATGGCGAATCTGCGCCGCATTGTGCAACCAGCGACCGTGCTCCTCGATCGGAAACACGCTGGTGTACTGCCCCGGCCGGGTGATGTTCTTCATCACCAGCGAGCCGCCGGACACCACCACGCCGGATGCGATGCTCACATGTCCGGAAATCATCGCCGCGCCGCCGAGAATCACATTATCTTGCAGCGTAACGCTGCCGGCCATGCCCACACTGCCGGCAATCACGCAATGGCGGCCAATGACGCAGTTGTGGGCGATCTGGATCTGGTTGTCGAGCTTGCTGCCATCGCCAATCCGGGTATCGTCCAGCGCGCCCCGGTCGATGGTGGTATTGGCGCCAATCTCGACATCATCGCCAATGATGACCCGGCCGATTTGCGGAATCTTGAGCCACTGCCCGCCCTCCGGCGCGAAACCGAAACCATCGGAGCCAATCACCGCGCCGGCATGCACGATGCATCGCCGGCCAATCTGGCAAGCGGCATAGACAGTCACATTGGGATAGAGCGCGCTGCCGTCGCCAATCGCGACGCCATCGCCGATGACGCAACCGGGATGAATCACGACGCCCTCGCCTAGCGTCACGCCAACGCCGATGCTGACATGAGCGCCGATCGAGGCGCTGGCCGGCACGGGCGATGCGCAACTCGCCGAGGCATGAACGCCCGGGGCCGCGGCCGCCGGCGGATTGAAAATCGCCGCCAGACGCGCGTAATAGGCGTAGGGATTTTTGCAGACAATGCGCGGCAGGCTGACCGCGTCGGCGAATTCCGGCGACAGGATGACCGCCGAGGCGCGCGTCGTCTGCAATTGGCCGCGATATTTCAGATTGGCAAGAAAAGCAATCTCGCCCTCGCCGGCCGAAGCCAGCGTGGCAACCTGGCGGATGCGCGTTTCGCCATCGCCAAACACATCGCCGCCCAAGCGGGCGGCGATGTCGGCCAGCGAAAGGATCATACCCTTGGAATCAGGCATCATTTGCCATCGGCAAGCGCCTTGATCACCCGGTCGGTGATATCCAGACGCGGGCTGACCCAGACCACGTCTTGCAGGATCAGGTCGAACTTGTCGGCCTCGGCGATTTGCTTGATGGCCCGGTTGGCCTTTTCGATCACCGCAGCGTTTTCCTCGTTCTGGCGCAGGTTCAGGTCTTCACGGAATTCGCGCTGACGGCGCTGGAAATCGCGCGACAAATCGCCGAATTCCTTTTCCTTGGCGCGGCGGTCGCTTTCCGCCATCGTGACCGAGTTTCTCTCCAGGTTTTCCTGCAAGCTCTGCAACTGCTTGGCCAGGCGCTGCAATTCCTCGTCGCGCCGGGAGAACTCGCTTTCCAGTTTCTTGGCCGCCTTCTGGGCAGCCGGCGCATCGCGGAAAATGCGCTGGGTATTGACATAGCCAACTTTCAATTCATTGGCGGCGGCGCCGGTAACGAACAAGGCCGACAACAGTCCGGCAATAACGAGAGACTTAGCTTTCAAGATGACACTCCTGAATCAAAAAGTGGTACCCAACTGGAACTGGAACCTCTCGGTTCTGTCCCCTTTTTTCTTGTTGATCGGCAGGCCGAGGCTGAACTTGAGCGGGCCGATCGGCGAAATCCACGCGGCCGACAGACCGGTCGAATAACGAAGATCGCTCAGATCGAAATTCTGATCCTTGCCGTCCTGGTCCTTGCCAAAAACCTGACCGGCATCGAAGAACAGGCTCATGCGGACGCTCTTTTCCATCCCCGGCAAAGCCCACAGCAATTCGGCATTGGCCACGACCCGGCGGGTGCCGCCCAGGCGCTCGTCGTCGCTCGAATCATCAATGGGCCCGAGGCTGGCCGCCTTGTAACCGCGCACCGAACTGACGCCGCCGGCATAGAAATTCTTGTAGAACGGCACTTCGTCGGTACTGCCGTAGGCGCCGGCATAACCCAGTTCGCCATTCAGCATCAGCGTGAAACGCCGGCTCAACGGGAAGAAATGCTGCAACTGATAGGTCGCGCGGTAGTACTGCAGGTTGCCGCCCGGCAGCGCGAGCTCGACCCCCGCCCGCTGGTAGGTGCCCTTGGTCGGGAAAAAGTAGCTGTCCTTGCTGTCGCTGGTCCAACTCAGGGTCAGCGGCAAGGTCAGGTTGCTGTCCGATTTCGACCGGGGATAGCCCACGAAATCGCGATAGCGCTTCGGGCTGCCGCCATCGACCGTGATGGAGGTCGTATCAATGCCGAGTCCGACCCCGATCGACTCCTTCTCGGCGATCGGGAAGCCGAAACGGATGCCGCCGCCGGTGGATGCCGATTTGTAATAGGCCAGTTCCGTGCTGCTGGTATCGACCGTGCGGTGATAAATATCGAATCCCTGGCTGACGCCGTCGATGGTGAAGTAGGGATTGGTGTAGGACATCACATAGGTTCGCTGCGACTTGGCCGAGTTGACCTGGATGCCCACATTGTTGCCGCTACCCATGAAATTGTCCTGGGTAATGGCGCCGGAGAGAATCAGCTTGTCGGTGCTGGAGGTGCCAAGGCCGAGCATCAGGTTGCCGGTCGGCTTTTCGGTGACATTCAGGTTGACATCGACCTGGTCGGCCGTGCCGGACACCGCCGGCGTCTCGACCGCCACATCGGTGAAATAGCCGAGCCGGTCGATGCGCTCCTTGGAGGCGGTGATGCGCTCCGCGTCGTACCAGCCGCCTTCCATCTGGCGGACTTCGCGGCGAATCACCTCATCGCGGGTCCGGGTGTTGCCGGTCACATTGATGCGACGGACATAAACCCGCTTGCCGGTATCGACAAAGATGGTAAAGGCCACCTGATGCTTTTCCTTGTCGACCTCGGGGGCCGCGTTGACATTGGCGAAGGCGTAGCCTTCCCTGCCCAGACGGTCGGTGATCGCCTTGGTGGAAAGGTTCAACTGCTCGCGCGAGAAAATGTCGCCGGGCCGGACCGTCACCAGTTTTTTCAGCTCGTCCTCGGGGATCGAGAAATCGCCGGCCAGCTTGACCGACGACACCTGGTAGCGCGCGCCTTCGATGATGTTGAGCGTGATGAACACATCCTGCTTGTCGGGCGAAATGGAAACCTGGGTCGATTCGACGGCGAATTCCAGATAGCCCTGATTCATGTAGAAGGATTTCAGCTTTTCGAGATCAGCCGCCAGTTTCTGGCGGGAATACTGGTCGTTCTTGGTGTACCAGGTGATCCAGCCCGGCGTGGTCAGCTCGAAGAGGCCGAGCAGCGTTTTTTCGTCGAAGGCGCTGTTGCCGACGATATTGATCTGCCGGATCTTGGCGGCTTCGCCCTCGACAATGTTGAAATTGATGCCGACCCGGTTGCGCTCCAGCGGCGTCACCGTGGTAGTGATGCTCGCCGCATACTTGCCGCGCGTGAGGTACTGCCGCTTGAGTTCCTGCTCGGCCTTGTCCAGCAAGGCCCGGTCGAAGATGCGCCCTTCGCCGATGCCGGTATCCTTGAGCGCCTTGATGATGGCGTCCTTTTCGAATTCCTTCATGCCGACGAAGTCGATCCGGGCAATCGCCGGCCGCTCCTGGAGAACGACGACCATCACCTCGTTTTCCACCTCGATGCGGACATCCTTGAAAAATCCGGTGGCGAACAAGGCCTTGATGGACTGGGCCGATTTATCTTCCGTCAGCATGTCGCCGACCTTGACCGGCAGGTAGCTGAAGACCGTGCCGGCCTCGGTACGCTGTATGCCTTCGACGCGGATATCCTTGATGGCGAAAGGCTCGAATGCCCATGCCGGAACGGCAAACAGGCTGGCAACCAGGGCGGACAGCAGGGATCGATTCATTCATTCAGCCCGAGAACAGGCGGTTCAAGTCATTGAAAAATGCGAAAGCCATCAGGACGAACAAGAGGGAAATCCCGACCTGCTGGGCGATCTCCATGGCGCGCTCGGAGAGCGGCTTTCGCCTGACGACTTCGAGCGCATGATACATCAAATGCCCGCCATCCAGCACCGGGATGGGCAAGAGGTTCAGGACGCCGAGGCTGATGCTGACCAGGGCCATGAACTTGACGTAATAATCGAGGCCGAGCTTGGCCGACTGCCCGGCATAGTCGGCGATGGTCACCGGCCCGGCAAGATTTTTCCACGAGACTTCGCCGGTCAGCATGCGGCCCAGCATGACCAGGCTGAAAACCGATTTATCCCAGGTCTCAAGCAGCGCCTTGCGCCCGGCTTCGACAAAACCGTAGCGGACGAAGCGGCTGAGCTCGCGTTGCGCCCCGCCGCTATCCGCCACCGCCACGCCGATCATGCCGACCCGCGGGCCGCGCCCGTTCGCGATTTCTGGAATCACCTCGACGCTCATGCTCCGGGCCTCGCGCACGAACTCGACGCGCACCGGCCGGCCGGCGGCTTCGCGAATGTGCAGCACGAACTCATGCCACAGGGCGATTGGCCGGCCATCGAGCGCTCTCACCTGATCGCCCGGCAACAGGCCGGCCCGCGCCGCCGGCCCGCCCTCCACGATGCGCCCGATGACCGCCGGCAGCGGCGGGCGGAAAAAGACGACGCCCAGACGCTCCAGAGCGTCCCCTTCCCAGCCCTCTTCCCCGGCGGCGGCAAGCAACAGGCGGCGCATGGCGATTTCGCCCCGTTCGTTGATGACTTCCAGTTCCGCGCTTTCCTGGCTCACGGCCTTTTGCAGCAACAGCCAGCGCAAATCGTTCCAGGTCGCCACCGGCTGCCCATCGACGCGGCGCACCTCTTCGCCATTGGCGATGGCCGCCGAGGCCGCCGGCGTGCCTTCCGGCGGCTCGCCGAGTATGGGCAGCAATTCGTGGCTGCCCGCCATGAAAATGCCCCAGTAGAGCACGATGGCCAGCAGGAAATTGGCAGCCGGCCCGGCGGCGACAATCAGGCTGCGGCGGGCGACCGGCTGGCGATTGAAGGCCCGGTGCGCTTCCTCCGGCGCGACCTCGCCTTCGCGCTCGTCGAGCATCCTGACGTAGCCGCCGAGCGGAAAGAGGCTGATCGCCCATTCGGTGCCATCGCGTCCCAAGCGCTTCTGCCAGATCGTCCGGCCAAAGCCGACGGAAAAGCGCAGCACCTTGACGCCGCACAGGCGCGCCGCGAGGTAATGGCCATATTCATGGACCACGATCAAAACGCCGAGGACCACCGCGAAGGCGGCCAGATAGAAGGGCAATTCGCTCATGCGAAAGAGCGCTCCCGAATCATCCGGGCGGCGCAACGGCGAGCCGCCGCATCGGCTGCCAGAACATCGTCGAGACTGCCTTCGGGGCCGGCCGGAACGGTCTGAAGCACCGCCTCATTGAGACGGGCGATACCGAGGAAAGGCAAGGCCCGGTCAAGAAAAGCGGCCACCGCGACCTCATTGGCGGCGTTAAGAATGGCCGGCGCGGTGCCGCCTTCGGAGAGCGCGTCGTAAGCCAGTTGCAGACAGCGAAAGCGCGTCAAATCCGGGGCCTGGAAATCGAGGCGGCCAATCGCGAACAAATCCAGGGCCTCGACGCCGGCCTCGATACGCTCGGGCCAGGCCATGGCGTAGGCGATTGGCGTGCGCATGTCGGGATTGCCCAATTGCGCCAGCACCGAACCATCGTTGTACTGCACGGCCGAGTGCATCACGCTTTGCGGATGCACGAGCACCTGGATCAATTCTGGCGGAGCATCGAAAATCCAGCGGGCCTCGATGACTTCCAGGCCCTTGTTCATCATGGTCGCCGAATCGACGG
>CAZFHE010000078.1:0-3620 GCA_964518615.1 uncultured Dechloromonas sp.
CGGGCGCGGCATGAAAGGTGAAGCCGTGGTAGCCGCGGCCGCTTTTGCGCTCGGTGCGGGCCAGCGCGTATTCCTCGCCGCTTTGCGGATGGATGAAGACCGGAAAATCCTTGCCGACCGGCCGAAATCCTCGCGCCAGCAGATCGTCAGGCGTCGCGCCGACGACCACGTAATCGCGGTCGGCATTTGGCCGGCCGAGCAATTCGTCGCGGACCGCGCCGCCGACGACATAGATTTGCATCGGCCGCGCGTTGGAATCAGCGGCCCGCGTGGTAGCGGAAGCCGTCGAGTTTG
Organism: uncultured Dechloromonas sp.; assembly: GCA_964518615.1. Classification (GTDB taxonomy): domain Bacteria; phylum Pseudomonadota; class Gammaproteobacteria; order Burkholderiales; family Rhodocyclaceae; genus Azonexus. The sequence goes on from CAZFHE010000078.1 coordinate 295, forward strand.
CCCTTGAGCGTCTGGCGCGCGATATAGGTCGGGGCCACGGCTTCCAGCGCCGTCGGTCGCCAGCCGGCCGGCAAGCGGCAGTCGCCGCCTTCGCAGACGTTGTCGACTTGCAGCGAGCGCAGATTGTCCGGCGACAACACCGGGTTGGGCATCAGCCACATCAGGCCGGCTTGCAGGTAAGCGAGGCCCTCGGGCAGGGCGATGATGCGGGCCTTGCCACCGCATAGCGAGGCGGTGTATTCGACCAGTTCGCGCAGCGTATAGACCCTGGGGCCGGCCAGATCGTAGGTCTGGCCGAAGGTGGCGGCATCGCCGAGGCTATCGACGAAGGCATCGGCGATATCGGCGACCCAGACCGGTTGCAGGCGGGCATGGCCGAAACCGAGCGGGAAAATGGGCGAGAGCTTGAGCGCCCTGGCGAACAGGCTGAAGAAGGAATCGCCAAGGCCAAAGGCGACCGATGGCCGGAAGAGGGTCACATTGAGCTCGCCTTGGGCGGCGCGGACGATGGCCTCGCCCTCGCCCTTGGAGGCGAGATATTCCGACGGCGCCTTGGGATCGGCCTTGAGCGCGCTCATGTGCAGCAGGCGGCGAACGCCGGCGGCCTTGCAGGCAGCGATGACGGTTTTCGGCAATTCGACATGGGCCTTGGCGAAATCACTGCTAAAGGGAAATTTGACATCGCGGCTGCACAAAATGCCGACCAGGTTGATCACCGCGTCGTGGCCCTGCATCAACTCGGTCAATGTCTTTTCACAGTGGATGTCGGCTTGCAGCATCTCCACGCCGGGTTGCATGATCAGCGCCTTGGTCCGTTCCCGGCGGCGGGTCGGAATAGTCACCTCGATGCCGCGCTGCGACAGGCGATTGGCGATGTAGGTACCGATAAAACCGCTACCCCCCAGCAGCAAGACCTTTTTGATGTCCATCTGGACCCCCGGAAACGTGTTATTGCAATAGCGCGATTTTACGGCAATTGGGTGCGCCCGGGCAGCCGGAGGCGAGCTATTCCGCGCCGCCCTGGAGGCCGCATTGGCGCAGGGCCTGGCTCGCGGCCGCCTCGAACAGGCTGCTTTGGCCGAGCCGTATGGCTTCGCCGGCGCTCAATTGCTGCTTGAGCAAGAGCGGGTGGATGGCCAGCGCGAGATCGAGATCCGGATTGAGCAGCAGCAAACGTCCGCTGCGCCGGCTCAAGCGGCAGACGCGCAGCGCGCAACGCTGGCCCGTGACCGGCAGATCCAGCCAGTCGCCCGGCTGACAGGGCGGCTGCGGCGTCTGGGCGAGGTCGACGGCGGCGAGGTCCAGGGTATGCAGCACCAGGGTGCCGCCTTTCAGGATGCTGGTCGTCACCGGGGGCAGCGGCCGCCTGGCCGGCGGCGCGGCGGCGGGCTCTGCCTCGGCGGCGGTCTGGCGCTGGGCTTCGCGTTGGCGCGAGACGCAGACGTCGAGAACGCGCGCCCGGTCGTCCAGCGACATTTTCATGCGCTCCATGCCGGCATGGATCACCTGCAAGGCGCCCGGCAACTCCTGCGCCATGCGTTTGCGGTCGGCGAGTTCGGGCTTGGGCCGGAAACTCCGCAGCAAGGTTTCGAGCGCCTGCACATGCTGATGCCAGGCGGGGCTATCCGCCCCGTCGAGCAGCCAGATGCGCTCCAGCAGATGACGCCAGATGCGCTCCAAAAAACTGCGAATTTCCGCCGGTTCGCGCTCGACCTCCAGGCGGGCGAACAGGGCGTTGATCTCCTGGTTGGCCAGATCGCGCCGGTCGAGTTGGGCAAACAGCGGCTGGTAGGCGGCGGCGGCATGGTCGATCGCGGCTTCGCGCTCGGCTATCGCCGCCTGCAATTCGCCCAGGGCCGCCGTATAGCTCGCGGCGCTGCCGGAGTGGTCCTGGCGCAAGTTTTTGGCGATGGCGGCGAGGCGCTGATACAGGGGGTGCCGTTCCGAAATATCGAGCGGCAGGCCGAACACGGCGCGTCCGAGCGCATTGATGAAACGGCGGCAGGGATGGCCGGCGTCGGTAAATAGGCTGGGGTCCTTGATGGCGATGCGGACAAGGCTGACTTCCAGCGAGGCAACCAGGGTTTTCAGAACCTCCGGCAATTCCGGGGCGGCGGCGATGGCTTGGCAAATCATGGCCGCCGCGTCGATCGCCAGCCCCTCGGCCGATGCCGGCGGAACATGCAGTTCGCGCGAATTGAGCGGCCGGCGCGGGGCTGCCACCGTTGGCGCCAACGGGTTGGCGAACAGGCCGGGCAGCAGGGCTTCGAGCGAGGAAGCGCTACTGCCCGGAAAATCCTCCTCGACGACAGTCGGCTGATCGAAGGCATCGAGACGGAACAGGAGATTGTCGATGGCCGCCTGATTGAGCAGCGTCGACGCCGCATAGGCGTTGGCGGCGGCAATGCCGCGCTGGCCGGACTGGCGGGCAAAGAGGCCGGCGCGCAGGATCTCGGGCGCATTCTCGGCGCTGCGCACCACCGTGTCGCGAGGATGGCGCCGTCTTTCCGAGGGCTCGACGATAGCGGCGACGCCGGCCTGGTCGAGAAAATCGCAAATTTCGCCGTAGACCCAGGGCAAGCCTTCGCGCAACTGGCTCTCCAGGCAGTCGATCAGATTCTGTTTCTGATCCAGCGAACTCGCGCCGCCGGCCGCGAACATGGCGCGCAGCCCTTCGCTGATGCCGCGCGGGCTGACCGGATTGTCGGCGCGCTGCATGCCCGGCCGGCCAAGCAGGGTCATGACGCGCTGCTGGGCGCGCCATAATTCGCCCGTAGCGCCTTCCTCGAACAGGCGGCTGGTGAGGTGGTCGAGCAGAATGCCCAGTTCCAGCTCGTTGTCGTCGACCAAGGTGATGCGAGACGAGGTCAGGCCGCGCGCCTCCTCGCTGAAGCTGCCGCGTTGCGGGTTATTGACCATCTCGTCGAAATGCTTGCCGACGCCGTCGAGCAGCGCCTGGCAGGCCGCTTCCGACAGCAGTCCGCCAGAACGCAGCAGCCAGCCCAGACGTTGCAGGTAGCAAGCCCGGCACTCCCGGGTGAGTTCAAAACGGTCAGGGGCGGGCATGATGGGCAGCGCGAGCGAGGTCAGAAAGTTTGAATGTCGATCAAGAGTACGGCGGCCTGCCGGCTGCGCCTTGCTCTACAGGGAAAAGACAAGGACCCGCCAGCAAACTGGCAGTCTAACCGCCGCCGGCGATGGAGGCAAAGGGGCGGCGATGTCGGCCCGCCGCCTCGATGGCGAGTTCGCCGCCGGCAACGAGTTGGCTCTGGCGCAGCGTCTCGTCGGTATCGCCCTGGCCCTTGGCCGAATGCCAGGCCCAGCTG
>CAZFHE010000079.1:0-10489 GCA_964518615.1 uncultured Dechloromonas sp.
CGCTGGCCGAATTCCACGCCCGGTGGCGGGACGAGGCGCTGGTAATGGACAAATGGCTGGCCGCGCAAGCGAGCAGCCGCCGGCCGGACACGCTGGCCACGGTCAAGGCGCTGACGGCCCACCCGGCCTTCGATCCCGGCAATCCGAACAAAATCTATGCGCTGATCCGCAATTTTGGCGCAAATCTCGCGCGCTTCAACGCCGCCGATGGCGGCGGCTACGCCTTCCTGGCCGATCGCATTATCGAATTGCACGACCGCAACCCCCAGGTTGCCTCCCGTCTGGCTCGCTGCTTCGACCGCTGGCGTAAATTCGACGCCGGTCGCCAAGCCCACGCCCGCGCCGCGCTGGAGCGCATCCGCGACCACGCCGGCCTGTCGCGCGACGTGCTGGAAGTGGTCGAGCGCGCCCTCGGCGAGGCCGCCTGAGGGCGATACCCTGCAAAAAAAACCTCGCCTCTTTCGACAAAACAGGAGACAAATGTCTCCGGCATTTTTACAATAGGATCGCCCGCGCTTTCATTTGACCGCCGGCGTTATCAACAAGAAGGAAAAGTCATGGGACTATTCGCCCGCCTGCAAGCCCTGCTCCGTACACCGCCGCCTGATTCGGTCGCGCCGCCAAAGGGCGCGGCAAGCCAGGCCCCGGCTGTCGAGGAGCGTCGCCAACAGCCTCGCGCCAATGCCCGCGAAGGCACGCGGGTGCTGATCATCGACGATTCCAAGACCATCGTTACGGTATTGCGCAAGTTTCTGCGTTCGGCGGGTCTTGAAACCTTCGAGGCGCTGGATGCCGAAACGGGCCTCGCCAGCCTGCCCATTCATCGCCCGGAACTGATCTTTCTCGACATCGTGCTGCCCGGCATGAACGGCTTCGCCGCCTTGCGCGCCATCCGCCGCGACCCGGCGACGCGCGATATTCCGGTGATCATGATGAGCGGCAACGAGCAGGCCATGGAACAGTTTTTCGGCAGCCGCATCGGCGCGGACGACTTCATGAAAAAGCCGTTTTCGCGCCGCGAAGTGTTCTTTCACATCGAACGCCTGCTCGACAAGCATCAAATTCCGCGCCGCGCCCACGCGCGCCAGACCGAGGCTTGACCGTCCCGCCTCGGGCAGGCAAGACCCCATCCCCCAGCCCCCGCGCAATGCCGGGGCGTCGGCAAGCATTGCCCGTTGCGGGGTGCGCAGGGGGTACGCGAAACCGGAAAAGCAAAAGGCCAACCGGAGCGGTTGGCCTAAGTGCTTGTTTTATTTGGTGGGGCGTCACAGATTCGAACTGTGGACCTACGGATTAAGAGTCCGCTGCTCTACCAACTGAGCTAACGCCCCGATTCCTGGTGGGTCGGGCGAGACTCGAACTCGCGACCAACGGATTAAAAGTCCGCTGCTCTACCGACTGAGCTACCGACCCGACCTGCGGAGCCGCGCATTATAGTCGCGTCCCGGCGGCGCGGTCAACGAATTGGCGAACGGGCGTGCCGGGCGACTTGGTGTGCGCCGCTTTTTCGCCGAGAATCAAAGAATCCGCCGTCGTTTCGGGAGCGCCGCATGAACTGTCACGATCAAATTTCCCTGGCCCTGCAAGGCAAGGGCATCACCCGCCGTCAAGTGCTCTGGCTGTTTGGCGCAGCGACACTATCGGGTTGCGCCGCGTCGCCGGTTGGCGGCGGCTCGATTCTCGTGGGCATGAGCGAGGCCGACGAAAAGCGCGTCGACCGAGAGGTCGCGCCGGCCCAGTTCTCGCAGGATCTCGGTCCCATCCAGGACGGCGCGGTGAATCAGTATGTCGCCAGCGTCGGACGCCGTCTCGACGCCAATACGCACCGGCCCCAGATGCCTTACTCCTACCGCGTGCTCAATGCCAATTATGTCAACGCCTACACCTTTCCCGGCGGGGCCATGGGCGTGACTCGCGGCATTCTGGTCGATATGCAGAACGAGGCTGAACTGGCCGCGCTGCTCGGTCACGAGCTGGGCCATGTCAATGCCCGTCATGCCGCCCAGCGCCAGGGGCAGGCGATGGTCGCCCAGGTTGCCATCGCCGGCGCCAATCTGGTTGCCGCCGGCAGCAGTTGGAGCGGCCTGGTCGATATCGGCGGCCAGTTGGGGGCCAGCGCGATGCTGTCCAGCTATTCGCGCGACAACGAACGCGAGGCCGACGCCCTCGGCCAGGAATACATGGTTCGCGCCGGCTATCCGGCGACCGGCATGGTCGGCCTGCATCAACTGTTGGTCAATCAGGAAAAGGAGGCGCCGGGTCTGTTGCAGACCATGTTCTCGACCCACCCGATGAGCAGCGAGCGGCGCGATACCGCCCGCCGCCTCGCCGACGACAAATACGCCGCCAGCAAGGGGCGCGATCCCGGCCGCGAGCGCTTCATGGACAGTATCGCCAGCCAGCGCCGCCTCAAGCCGACCATCGACGCCTGCCAGAAGGGCGATCTGGCGATGGCTGGCAAGCAATACCCGAAGGCCGAGGAGCAGTACCGCGCGGCATTGCAGCAAACCCCGCGCGACTACGCCGCCAACCTCTTGATGGCGCAGTGTCTGCAAGCCCAGGACAAGAGCGCGCAGGCCATGAATTATGCCGAGACGGCCAAGCAGATTTATCCGCAGGAAGCCCAGGCGCACAAGCTCTCCGGCGTGCTGGCGCTGGCCCAGCGCGACCCGGCCAAGGCTTACGCCAACCTCGATGCCTACGACAGGATGCTGCCCGGCGATGCCGGCATCACCTTCCTGAAGGGCATATCGCTCGAAGGCATGGGCAAGCGCCAGGAGGCGGCCAACCAGTACGCCGCCTACCTGCGCCGCACCCGCCAGGGCCAGGCCGCGAGCTACGCGCAGAGCCGCTTGCAGTCCTGGGGGTATCTGAAATAGCCCGGATCGGCGAGACGCGCGCCGGCATCGCGCGATGGGCGATGCCTTCGACGATGGCCTTGACAGATCGCCGCCCAGTCTCTAGTGTTTGTATGCAATCGCATGCATTTGGTTGCGTGCGATTGCATTTGCAACCAAGGAGGCGGGCATGGCTCGAATGCAGACTTTGTCGATCCGGCTACCGGATGAAGACTTCAATTGGCTGGTATCGCTGCCGGAGAGCGGCGCGCGCACGCCCAGCGAGAAACTGCGCGCCTTGTTGCAGCAGGCGCGCGAGCAGCAGCAAGGGATGCTCGACCCCGAACGCTGTAGCGCCTGGATGCGTCAGTTGGTTCAGCCGTTCATGGATGAGATGGGCTCGCTCGAACGCGAGCGCCAGTGTCATTCCGATCTGCTCGCCGCCGTCGTCGAGCACGCGCCGGCCATCATGGCCTTGCTTGTCGCCGGCCGCCCGGCGCAGGATGGCGGCCAAGGCGCGGCCAGCGAGGCGCTGGTCGCCCAGCGGTGTTTCCGGCTGTTCGCCGCCTTGCTCAAGGGGAGCATCACCTCTCATCCGGCGACCTATGGGTCCGGTGTATATGAACGGCATTTGCCGGATATCATCGAGCTTGCCCAGATCATTTCAACCAGAAAAGGGAAGGAAACGAACCATGGCTGAAACCGTTGCATCCCGCGTCTCGCGCATCCTCGTCGGCGGTACGCATGCCTTGCTCGACAAGGTGGAAAATCAGGCTCCCGAAGCGGTCATGACCCAGGCCATCCGGGAGATCGAGCAAGTCGCCGGGGAGGTCCGGGGCGATCTCGGCAAATGCGAGGCGGCCAAGCATCTGGTGCTGGCCCGCGTGGCCCGTCTCAACGCGGAGCACGAGACGCTGGCCGAACAGATCGAGGTCGCGCTCAACGAAAGCCGCGACGATCTCGCCAGCGCGGCCATTGCCCGCCAGGCCGATATCGAGGATTTGCTGCCGGTGTTGCAAAAATCGCTCGACGAACAGAACGAACAGGCGCGCGAGTACGAAAGCTACCTCGTGGCGCTGCAAGCCAAAAAGCGCGAACTGGAGCAGACGCTGAACGACTTTCGGCGCAGCCAGGAAAGCGCGGCGGCCAGCGTGGCCGGCACGCCGGGGGATAAGCGCCAGAACCGCGTCGACGAGGCGGAAGCCAGCTTTGCCCGGATCATCGCCCGGCAAACCGGCGCCAGCGGGCTGGTCGGCGCAAGCCCGGCGGAAACCGCCAAGCTGCGCGAACTGGCGGATATGCAGCGCAATAACCGCATCGCCGAGCGTCTGGCGGCCTTGAAGGCGGGGCGTGGCGGCAAGCCCGCCTGAAAGGCCGCCGGTGAACCTTCTGCTCGCTCCCGAGTCCTGGCCGTTTGCCCTTGCCCTCGTCCTTCTGATCGCCCTTGCGATTATCGAGGGCGCGGGCCTCATGCTGGGCGTCAGCATGACGGCCTGGATGGACAACCAACTGCCCGAGGGCATTGGCGCCGATTACGATAGCCTTCCGGATAGCTGGCTGGGCTGGCTGCATATCGGCAAGGTGCCCCTCCTGGTGCTGCTCGTGCTGCTGCTCACCGCCTTCGCCGCCATCGGCCTGGCTTGCGGCGCGGTGGCGCATGGCCTCTTCGGCTTTTATCCGCCGGCCCTCATCAGCGCGCCCTTGGCCTTCCTTGGCGCGTTGCCGGTGGTTCATCTGGCGGGCACGGCCATAGGCCGCATCGTGCCGAGCGATGAAACCAGCGCCGTGCCCTTGTCCAGCCTGGTCGGGCGGATCGCCGTGGTGGTCAATGGCACCGCGCGCGTTGGCTATCCGGCCCAGGCGCGGACTCGAAACGAAGCTGGCCAGACCTTCTACGTTCATGTCGAACCGGACAGCGAAGGCCACGAATTTTCCGCTGGCGACGCCGTGTTGCTGGTCAGCCAGATTTCCGGCAGCCGCTTTCATGCCATTCTCAACCCGCGACCCGATTTGCTCTAGTTTTCAGGGAGAACAACAACATCATGGATTATCTGCTCGAGATCGGCATTCTGGCCGGCATTTTGCTGCTCGGCCTCTTCGTCGTCGGCCTGGTCTTTTCACGCCTGTATCAGCGATCCTCGAAGGAACTCTCCTTCGTGCGCACCGGCCTGGGCGGCCAGAAAGTGGTGATGGACGGCGGCGCCATCGTGCTGCCGGTTTTCCACGAATGCGTGAATATCAACATGAACACGTTGAAGCTCGAAGTCTCGCGCGCCGGGGCCGATAGCCTGATCACTCTTGATCGTTTGCGCGTCGATGCCGTGGCCGCCTTTTTCGTGCGCGTCATCCCCAGCATCGAAGGCGTTGCCAACGCCGCGCAGACGCTTGGGCAGCGAACCATGCATCCGGCTTCGCTGAAAGAACTGGTCGAGGACAAATTCGTCGACGCCCTGCGCGCCGCCGCCGTGTCGATGAGCATGCATCAGTTGCTCGACAAGCGGGCCGATTTCATCCAGGCCGTGCAGAACGCCGTTTCCGAAGATTTGCTGAAGAACGGGCTGGAACTCGAATCGGTCAGCCTGACACGCCTCGACCAGACGCCCATCAATTTTTTCAATGCCCAGAATGCTTTCGATGCCGAGGGCCTGACCAAGCTGACGCAGCAGACGCAGCAGCGCACCAAGGAGCGCAACGAGATCGAGCAGGACACCGCCGTGGCCATTGCCAAGAAGAATTACGAGGCGACGCAGTTGAAGCTCAATATCGAGAAGGATCAGACCTTCGCCACCCTGCAACAACAGCAGGAAGTCGCCACCCGCCGGGCGCAACAGACCGCCGAGGTCGCCAGCATTACCGCCCAGCGCGAGCGCGAGGCGCAGCAGGCGCAAATCGACGCCGAGCGTCAGGTGCAGGAAGCCGAGGTGGAAAAGAACCGCGCCATCCGTCAGCGCCAGATCGAGGCCGACCGCGAGGTACAGGTGGCGAAGATCGACCAGGAAAAGCGCACGACCCTGGCCGATCAGGACAAGCTGATTTCCATTGCGGAAAAATCCAAGGCCCAGTCCGAGGCCGAGAAACAGGCCAACGAGGCGCGCGCCTTGGCCGCACGTGCCGAGGAACAGGTCAAGACGGCCCGTGAAGTGGCCGTCGCCGAGCGTGAAAAACAGATCGCCCTGGTCGAGGCCGAGCGCGAGGCGCAGCAGCAGGCCATCGGCGTGCGCGTCGCGGCCGAGGCCGAGCGGGACGCGGCGGAAAATCAGGCCCAGGCGATCAAGATCAAGGCCGAGGCGCAGCAGGTGCAATACAAAGTCGACGCCAGCGGCATCGAGTTGCGCAACGCGGCGCTGAACACCCTGGCCGCCGAGCAGATCGCCATGCAGATCAAGATGAAGCTGCTCGATGTCCTGCCCGGCATCATCGAAGCCTCCGTGAAGCCCATCGAGAAGATCGACGGCATCAAGATCATTCAGGTCGATGGGCTCAATCGCGGCGGCGGAAGCGGCGGCGGCGCTCCCGCCAGCGGCGGCAATCTGGCCGAACAGGCGGTTGCCGCGGCGCTGGCCTATCGGGCGCAGCAACCCATCCTCGACGCGGTGCTGGGCGAGATCGGCATGAAGGGCGGCGACCTGAACGGCCTCGTCGAGGCGGTCCGCCAGGAAATCGTTCCCGCCCCGGAGTCCTCGGCCGGCTGAGCGGGCTGGCGGCGGGGCCAAGCGTCTCGCCGCCGATTCGCCGGGGAATCCGCGCGGACCCGTTATGTCGAATCCAATCCTGCCACGAGGAAGCAAGCATGCAGACCCAATCGCTATCCCCCTGCATCACCACCGCCAAGGTGGCGGAATCCCGCGATTTTTATGTGAAGCACTTCAAGGCCAGGGTTACCTTCGATTGCGGCTGGTATGTCAATCTCGAACTTGGCCAGGGCGCCAGCCTTCAATTCATGGCTCCCCGGCTCGACCAGCCAGCCTGCAATCCCGCTGGCCTGACATACAACTTCCGCGTGGCCGATGTGGATGCCGAATTCCGGTCGCTGGCGGCTTCCGGTCTTGCCGCCATCATGCCCCTGGAAGACCATCCCTGGGGCGATCGGGGCTTCGCGGTGGAAGACCCGAACGGCATCGTGCTCTACATCTACTCGGAGCGGGAAGCCAGCGACGAATTCAAGCCCTACTACAAGTGACATCATTTGTGCCGCTGATGCAGCGCTATACCGAACGCCCGCGCACCGAAATGGATTTGGCCGATGCCTCGCTGGTCTGGCTGGCCGGGAAACCGGCGTGACCACCATCCTGACTCAGGACGCGCGCGATTTTTCTCGCTACCGCCTGCCGGATGGGCGTGGATTCCGGGTTTTGTGAGGGAAGGGCGATCGAGATGCGTAAGCTTTTGGCGAAACCGCCCGCGACTCAGGCTGCCGCCTGAACGCTTACACCGCTTTCTCTGGCTCATGAAAATTCCAATCGTCTCGCTCCATGTCGAGCCCCGGCCTTATTCCCTGCGCTTGCTGTCCGTCGTGATAACCCTGCTGGCGGGGTCGGCGCTGGCTGATGAGGCGATGCCGCGAGCCTCGGCCCGTCTGCTGCTTGAGCAGCCCGAATGGCTTCAGCCTGGCCGCTGCGTGCGTTACGAGGAGGGCGGCGGCGGTTGGGTGATGACCGAGCCGGTGTTCTACCTGCAAGGCAGGGTGCTGGAGACGGCGGTGCAAACGCGGCCTGCGCCGGTCTGCCCGGAGGCGCCGGGCAAGCAGGCGGGGCAGTACTCGCGGGCCGAATTCGTCCGCCTGGCCGCGGCCCAGCCTTGCGTTGCGCCGGGAAAATCCGTGCGCGATGTGCGGCTCGGTCTGGTCCGCCTCTCCGTGACCGATTGGGAAACGCCGCATGCGCGGCGGGCCGAAAATCTTGGCCGCCTCTATCGCGGCCTCTTCCTCGACCAGCCCCTGAGCCAGGGCGTCGAGATCGAACTGGAAGCCGATTTGCTGGCCCCTTGTGCTGAATGAAGCGCTGGCGGTGTCGACAAGGCTTGCGCGAGCCAGTGCCGCCGAGGGATAGGAATTTTCCGGATTATTTGTTTACCTCATGCCCGGAATAAGGTTAAAAGAGCGGGGTTAAAAGAACGCTCTGTCCGAGCGCGACCGAGACGATGGCCGCGCTCCTGGTGAGAATGATTTGTTTCGATCGCTGCCCATGAAGATGTTTCCCCGTCTGCTTTCCCTGTTTCCTGTCGTGTTTCTGCTGGCCTGTTCGAGCGCTCAGCCGCCGCGCCCGGCTGCCGTCGAGGAGCCTTTGCCTGCGGCGGCTCAGCCGCCGGCATTGGCCTTGTCCACCACGATAGCCCCCCTGCCGGCGGCCCAGGCGGATGCGCCGGCGCCGGATGCGGTGATCAAGCTGGAGCCGGGCAGCGCCGCCCTGACTCCCGAAATGCGTGTTCGTCTGGCCGAAATCGCTCGTCTCGCCAAGGAGGACGAGCGCAGCCAGCTTCGCCTGGAGGGCTATGTGCCCAATGGCGGCAGTCCGGCCTGGAATATCGGCGCGGCCGGGAAATCGCTGCAACTGGTGCGCGAATACCTGGAGTCGCTGCGCGTGCCGGCCCGCCGCATCCAGATGGTCGCTTACGGCGGCGAGCATGCCCGGCAATACGGCGACCGCCGCCACCGGGTCGAGATTTATCTGCTGCGCAGCCGTCGTTAGCGGGCCAGCGCGTTCACTGCCTGCATTTGCCGCCGATCCGTCCCGGGCTTTTTTCGGCGCGTGAGGCAGGAAAGCATCCGAATCCACCATGGAAATCATTCTGCTCCTTGCCCTGATTCTCTTGAACGGCCTGTTCGTGATGTCGGAAATCGCCTTGGTCAGCGCGCGGCGCGCCCGCCTCGCCCGCTGGGCGGAGGAGGGCGACAGCGCCGCGGCGGCGGCGATGAAACTGGGCGACGAGCCGAAGCGCTTTCAGGCCGCCACGCAAATTGGCCTCACCGCGATCGGCATTCTCAACGGCATCGTCGGCCAGGCCGCGCTGGCGAGCCCCTTTGCCCTGGGCTTGCAGGGCATCGGCGCGCCGCGACGGTTGAGCGAAATTGTCGCCACGGCGCTGGCGGTGGCGCTCATCACCTATGTTTCCATTGTCGTCGGCCAATGGGCGCCCAGGCGGCTCGGCCAGATCAACCCGGAAGGCATCGCCCGCCGGGCGGCGCGGCCGATGGACGGACTCTCCCGGCTTGCCAGCCCCTTCATCCATCTGCTGTCGGCATCGAGCGCCCTCTTGCTCGGCATTCTCGGCCAGCGCGACGCCAAGGGGCCGAGCGTCACCGAGGAGGAAATCCATGCCATCCTGGTTGAAGGCTCGGAAGCGGGCGTGATCGAAAAGGACGAACACCAGATGGTGCGCAATGTGTTTCGTCTCGATGACCGGCAAATCTCGTCGCTGATGGTGCCGCGCGCCGACATCGTATGGCTGGACCTGGCCCGGCCCGTCGAGGAAAGCCTCTTGCGGATGGCTGAATCCGAGCACGCCCATTTCCCGGTCTGCCGGGGCGGTTTTGACGACATTCTCGGCATCGTCGCCGCCAAGCAGATGTTCAAGCAAATGCTGCGCGGCGATCCGGCCGATCTGACCGAACGCCTGCAAGCGCCGGTTTACGTGCCCGAATCGCTGACCGGCATGGAATTGCTGGCGCAGTTTCGTCGTTCAGGCGCGCAGATGGTGTTCGTCATCGACGAATACGGCGAGATAGAAGGGCTGATCACGGCACAGGATCTGATCGAGTCGGTGACCGGCGAGTTTTTGCCGAAGAACAAGGAAGACGCCTGGGCGGTGCCGGGCGAGGACGGCTCATGGCGGCTCGACGGCCTGATTCCGCTGCCCGAACTGAAGGACCGGCTGGGCCTGAACAGCGTGCCGGAGGAGGAAGAGGGGCGTTACCACACGCTGTCCGGCATGATCATGCTCTTGCTTGGCCGGCTGCCGGGCGTCGGTGACAGGGCCTCGTGGGCGGGTTGGAATTTCGAGGTTGTCGATCTCGACGGCAAGCGCATCGACAAGGTGCTGGCGACGCGCCTGCCGGCGCCGGGCGAGGATTCCTAAACCCCCTTGCGTCCAAAGAGGCCGCGCACGGCTTCTTGCAAGTCCGCTGGCAGCACGACGAGCTTGGCGTTGTCCTTTTCGCCCATGCGTTCCAGCGCCTTGATGTATTTTTCGCCGAGCAGATAGGACATCGGCCCGCTCTCCACGCCAATGGCCGCCGTGACGCGGCGGATCGCCTCGGCGGATGCCTCGGCCAGCGTCACCTGGGCGGTGGCGTCGCGCTTGGCCGATTCCAGCCTCGCCTCGGCTTCGAGAATGGCCGACTGCTTGGCCCCTTCGGCGCGCGTCACCACGGCCTTGCGCTCGCGCTCGGCGGCCGCCTGTTGTTCCATCGCCTTCTGCATGGACTGGGAGGGCTTGATGTCCTGGATTTCCACCGATTTCACGGTCAGACCCCAGTCCACCGCCTCGTCGGCGATGCTCTCGCGCAGCCGGGCCTTGATTTTGTCGCGCGAGGAGAGCGCCTCGTCGAGTTCCATTTCGCCGACGATGGAGCGCAAGGTGGTCATGATCAGGTTGCGGATCGCCTCGGAAAAATTGGTGACGCCATAGACCGCCTTGACCGGGTCGGTGACCTT
>CAZFHE010000080.1:0-1827 GCA_964518615.1 uncultured Dechloromonas sp.
GGTGCGGGCATGGCCTCGGCGGCGGGCAGGGATTCGCTCTCCATCATGCGCGCTCGCCCGAGCGTTGCCGCCGGTGGCGGGCTCGCGGGAGAGGGGGCGGCGAATTGAATTTGATCCGCCTGGGTTTTCGCGGCAATCGAATCCGCTGTTGCCGGCGTTTGCGCGTTTCTTTTCCCGGCGCTTGGCATGGCCCTTCTTTCCGCCATTTCCTTTGACACATCTTCTGGCGCGATCTCAAAAGGCGGCGGGGGGGGCGGCTCCATCATGGCCAGTTCAGGCATGGGCGGCCCAGGGGCGCGCACGGCCTGCCAGACGATTCCAAGCGCAATGCCCGCGACGATGGCGGCGGCGAGCGCCTGCCGGAAATGCCCGCGCCTTTGCTCATCTCCAAAGAGCCAGCGCGACAAGCGCTCTGGCATCGAAGGGGTTTTCGGCGTTTTCGCGGCGAGGGGCTGCGCCTGGCGGATTTGCTGCGCGCGTTGGGCGGCGGCGTTCAGAATGGCGGCATCCAGCGCCGGGCCGGGTTCGGCGGCTTGCAGGTCGCGGGCGGCTTGCAGCAACGGCGCTTCGATATCGGCCATGTCGCGCTCGGCGGCGCTCGAAGGAGAAGGACGGTGCGGTGTCATGGGGAGGTTTCCGGTTCGGCGGGCGACAGCGCGTGCAGACGCTGCTGCAATCGGGCGATTGCGTAACGGTAACGGCTCTTGATCGCTTCCTGCGAGCTTCCGGTCAGCGCGGCGATTTCGGCAAGTTCCATGCCGGCGTGGGCGCGCAGCAGGAAAACTTCGCGCTGCGCCAAGGGCAGGGTTTCTAGCGCGGCGGCGATTTGCCGCAGAGCTTCGGCGCGTAAGGCCAGGGTTTCGGGCGTCTCGGCGGCCTTGCCGTCGTCGAGCGGCGGGTGTTCGGTTTCGTCAAAGGCTTCCATCGCGCCTTTATCCCGACGCCATTGGTCGATCAGCCGATGGCGGGCGATCTGGTAGAGCCAGGTTTTGAAACGGGCGCGACCGTCGGGCATGGCGTCGCTCCGTATCAGCGCCAGCCAGGTTTCCTGAAAAATCTCGTCGGCGCGCGCCGCGCAGGAACACAGGCCATGAATGAAGCGATATAGCCCGCTGCGGTGACGGCGATAGAGTTCCGCGAACGCTTCCTCGTCGCCATCGCGGTAATGCGCGAGCAGGGCTTCATCGGTGGCGGCGGCGGGGGATGGCATCGGCGCATTTTATCGCAGCCTCCGGGGGGCGGCCCTCCGCCGGGGAGGGCCTTGATGAATGCCGCTGCGTCTACTTCATCTGCTTTTTCAGGGCTTCCTTGACGCTGGCGTCGAAGGATCTGGCCGAGGGGGAGGGCGGGGCGGCTTTTTCCTGTTCGAGGATGAAGGCGTCGCGCCTGGCCACCAGCGCCTCCAGTTGGCGCGCGAGTTCCTTGCGCTCGCTCGCCTTGGCGTCCAGATAGGCCGCCTGTTCGGCCGCCGACATGTTTTGCATGGATTGCGGCAATTCCGTTTTCGGCAGTTCGGCGAGTTTTTTGCGCCCTTCCCCCACGTCGGCCACCAGATCGCCGTCGCCGGTGATCACGGCTTCGCCTTTCCGGGATTTGCTGACGAAGGCGGCCATGTCCGCCGCCTCCGGCGCGGGGGCGGCAGCGGCGAGGCCCGCCCGGCTTTCGACGTCGCGCTGCCGCGCCGAGGAACCGTAGGGGATGAGGGTCAGGTTGAGCTTGCGCTGGATGATGCGTATCTCGTCGTCGTAGGGCGTGACGATCACCGCGACCCGGCCTCCATCCTGTGGAATGGCCAAGTATTCGCCCCTGCCCAATGCGGCCATTTCT
>CAZFHE010000081.1:0-3295 GCA_964518615.1 uncultured Dechloromonas sp.
CGCGCGGCCGCCCGAAGGAGCCTGAGGCCCCCTCGGGGGGCAGCGAACAGCCGTGTAGGTTGGGGTGAGCGTAGCGAACCCCAACAGGAAATGCACAGCGCCACAGGGCGGCCCATGTTGGGGTTCGCCCGTGGCTCACCGCCAACCTACCCAAGCGGTACAGGTTATCGCGGGTTCCATGAAGTTTCATCCTAATCCCTCTTGAGATTCAATTCGTCGATGCCGCGATTGGCCAGCGCATCGGCGCGTTCGTTTTCCGGATGACCGGCATGGCCCTTGACCCAGACCCACTCCAGCCGGTGTTGGCGGGCCAGGCTGTCGAGTTCCTGCCACAGATCGGCATTCTTGACGGGCGTCTTGGCGGCGGTTTTCCAGCCATTGCGTTTCCAGCCATGTATCCACTCGCTGATGCCCTTGAGCACATATTGCGAGTCGGAATAAACACGCGCCGCGACCGGGCGTTTCAGGGCGGCCAGACCGCGGATGGCGGCGGTCAGTTCCATGCGGTTATTGGTGGTTTCCCGCTCGCCGCCCCAGAGTTCCTTTTCATCCGCGCCACGGCGCAGAATGGCCCCCCAGCCGCCGGGACCCGGATTGCCCCGGCAAGCGCCGTCGGTGAATATCTCGATTTTCTCGTCAGTGTCGGCCATGACCTTCTTTCTGTACGGCGGGATGCAGCGCCTTGGCGGCGAGAGCCTGGGTGCGCCATGCCGGAGCGATCAGGCGCATGCCGGGCGTGCGCTTGATCGCCCGTAGGATATAGACGCCGCCGGAAAATCCCCACCAGCGGCGGCCCGCGTTTTCGATAAAGCGCCAGCGCTGCAACCATTTTTCCTGGGATAGCGGCGGGGCGTAGCAACCGAGCGTGCCACGGTCGATTTCGAAACCGAGCAGTTGCAGCCAGTCCTTCAGGCGGTTCAGCGACAGATAGGCGCCCCGCCAGGGAAAATCGCCGCTGCGGTCGAAATGGCGGCGCGCGCCCCACAGCGACAAGGGGT
The DNA here is from genome assembly GCA_964518615.1 of uncultured Dechloromonas sp. GTDB lineage: Bacteria > Pseudomonadota > Gammaproteobacteria > Burkholderiales > Rhodocyclaceae > Azonexus. Next base: position 999 of record CAZFHE010000081.1, read on the forward strand.
TGAAGCCCATGACGATGAGCTGGCCCTCGGGAATCAGGATGCGCGCGATTTCGCGCAAAATCTGGTGCGGATCGTCGGAAAATTCCAGCACGTGCGGCAGCACCACGAGGTCGGCGCCGTGCGCCGCAAAGGGCAGGGCGGCGAAATCGCAGATCACATCCGCGCAAACCCCGTCGGCGGCGGCGAATTCGCTGACCGTCTGGCGCAGCGGAATGCGGTTGGCGCGCAGGAATTCGCATTGCGGCAGGCCAATTTGCAGGGCGTTGAAGCCGAAAATATCGACCACCACCGCATCCAGTTCCTGCTGCTCCCAGTCGAGCACATAACGTCCCTGAGGCGAAGAGAGCCAATCGTCGAGGCCGGGAATTGACATCCGGCGACGCTCGCTCGATAGTTCCGGCATGTTTGAAATCTCGTTCATTCCCGCGTTCAAGGACAATTACATCTGGCTGCTCTGCCGCGACCGGCAGGCGGTCGTCGTCGATCCGGGCGAGGCCGGGCCGGTGCTGGCGCGCCTCTCAAATGACGGCCTGAGGCTGGCCGGCATCCTGATCACCCACCATCATGCCGATCATCAGGGCGGCGTCGCCGAACTGACGGCGCGTTATCCCGTGCCGGTCTTTGCTCCGGCCAGCGAGTCTATCACAGGGCGCACCGAGCCCCTTTCTGGCGGCGAGACGCTCGACCTGCTCGGCGAGCGGGTGCAGGCGCTCGCCGTTCCCGGCCACACCGCCGGGCATCTCGCCTACCTGGCCGGCGAGCGCTTGTTCTGCGGCGACACCCTGTTCGGCGCTGGCTGCGGCCGCCTCTTCGAAGGCACGCCGGCGCAAATGGCGGCCTCGCTGGCCGCCATCGCCGCCTTGCCGCCCGCAACCCTGATCCACTGCGCCCACGAATATACCGAAGCCAACCTGCGCTTTGCCCAGGCCGTCGAGCCCAATAATCCGGACATCGCGGCGCGCATGGCCAATGTCGCCGAACTGCGCCGCGCCGGCCTGCCGAGCGTGCCCTCCACGCTGGCCGAGGAACGGGCAACCAATCCCTTTTTGCGTTGCCGCGAGCCGGCAGTCATCGCCGCCGCCCGCCAGCGCGGCGCGGCGGACGATTCGCCCGTCGCCGTCTTTACCGCTCTGCGGGGGTGGCGCAACGACTTCTGATCGCGAGGCGGACGCAAAAGGGGGGCGCATTCGCTGGACAGGTTTCGGTCTTCGGCCTAGGATCAAGCTAGATACTTTTTATAAAGTCTAGCCATGTTGAACATCCCGTTGGCCGAAGCCAAGAATCGTTTGTCTGAACTGATCCTGCGCGCCGAAGGCGGCGAGGATATCGTCATCGCCAAGCGCGGCAAACCCATGGTGCGGCTGGTTCCCGTGGCTGAACCTATCCTCGATCGGCGAGCCGAGGTTGGCGAAATTTTCCATCGCCTGCGTCTACTGTCGCGCGGGATGCGTTTGGCGGGTGATGTAAAAGCCATTGCGCGCGAGGGGCTGGACTGATGGCCTTCGTGCTCGACAACTCCGTGGTTTGCGGCTGGATTCTGGAAAGCCAGGCCACGGACTACAGCGCCGCCATCGCCAGACGGCTGGAAGAGGAACGCGCGCTTGCACCGCCATTGCTATGGCTGGAGCTTGCCAACGTATTACGCACCGCTTGCAAGCGCCAGGTCATGATCGCCAGTCAAGCGCAGGAATTGCTGGCGCAGTTATCCCGGCTGCCCATCGAAATTCATGCCAGTTCCCCCGAACCCGGCCTGCTGCTGGCGCTGGCGCTGCGCTACGAATTGACGAATTACGACGCCGCCTACCTTGAGCTGGCCTTGCGCATGCAACTGCCCATCGCCACAGAGGATGCGGCGCTGGCAGAAGCGGCGCGCATCGCGGGCGTCGGCGTGGCGGGTATGGGCGAGTTGAATGGGCGTTGAGCGCTGATTGATACGCCCTGCGGCGTCACAGCATCACCTCGCCGCGCGCCACGGCAACTGGATTTCCCATGCCCGACCGGGCGCTGAAAACGTCGATTTGGGCGAAGGCGCGCGGCGGCGGGATCATGAGCCGATGCTCGTCAGGCGCTGGGCGTATCGGTTTGGCCCTTGTTCAACTGCCGGATCAAGACCCAGGCCATGCCGCCCAGGGCGAGAACGGCGGCCAGCAGCACGGCCCACAGGGTCCATTGGCGTGAGTCGTGCTGCGCACCGGGGGCGGTGGCGGTGATGGGAAAGGCGGTGTCGGCGGGGCCGGCGATCAGGGTGGCGGCGGGCAGCCGGGCTTGCGCCCCGGGTTCGTAGCCGGGGATCAGGC
>CAZFHE010000082.1:0-3469 GCA_964518615.1 uncultured Dechloromonas sp.
AGAAGTGGAATGCGTTGTGAGTTTGCCTTGAAAATACTGGTGCTGGGCGCTGGCGTGGTCGGCACGACGACCGCGTGGTATTTGGCCCGGGCCGGGCATCAGGTCGCCGTGGTCGATCGCCAGCCGCAAGCCGGCATGGAAACCAGCTTCGCCAATGGCGGCCAGATTTCCGTCTCGCATGCCGAGCCCTGGGCCAATCCCCATGTTTTTGCCCGCCTGCGCCAATGGCTGGGGCGTCCGGATGCGCCCTTGCTCTGGCGCTGGCGCGCCGATCCGGCGCAACTGGCCTGGGGGCTTCGCTTTCTGGCCGAATGCCGGCCCGGCGCCACCCGCCGCAATATCGCGGCGATCGTCGCGCTGGCCTTGTACAGCCGCAGCCAGCTCGGCCAATTGCGGGCCGAACTGGGGCTGCAATATGACCAGCTGACGCGCGGCATTTTGCATATCTATACCAATCGCCAGGAATTCGCCGCCGCCCGCGTGGCGGCGCGAACCATGCGCGCCTACGGCGTCGAGCGCGAAAGCGTGGATGTCGATGCCTGCCTGGAGATCGAACCGGCTCTTTCGGACGCCCGGCATCTGCTGGTCGGCGGCGACTACACGCGCGCCGATGAATCGGGCGACGCGCATCGCTTCACCCAGGCGCTCGCCGAGCGCGCATCCGGGGCCGGCGTCGTGTTCCGCCACGGTCTTGTTATCGACAAGCTGGCCCCGGGGGGCCGCCAACTGGCCGGCGTCGTCGCGCGGGGCGAGTCTGGCAAAAGCAGCGGCGGCGAACTCCTGACCGCCGACGCCTACGTCGTCGCCCTTGGCAGTTACTCGCCCTTGCTGCTCAAGCCGCTTGGCATCCGTATTCCCGTCTATCCGGCCAAGGGCTATTCGCTGACCCTGCCATTGGCCCCCGAATCCCGCGCGCCCTCGGTTTCTCTCACCGATGACGAGCGCCGGCTGGTCTTTTCCCGTCTTGGCGATCGCCTGCGCGTGGCCGGCACCGCCGAATTCAACGGCTACAACCTCGATCTCGACGAGCTCCGTTGCCAGGCTTTGTTGCAGCGCGTCTACCAACTATTCCCCCATTTGAAGAGCGCGGGCCCCGCGCAATTCTGGTGCGGCCTGCGGCCCTCGACGCCCTCCAACCGGCCGCTGATCGGCCGCAGCCGCTATGCCAATCTGTGGCTCAATACCGGCCACGGCACGCTAGGCTGGACCTTGGCCTGCGGTTCGGCGGCGGCGCTCGCTGATCTGATCGACGGGCGGCGACCTGTGCCTGAATTTCCTTTTCTCGGATGCTGATCGACAGCCACTGTCATCTCGACGCCGACGAATTCGCCGCCGACCGCGATGCCGTGCATGCCGCGGCGCTGGCGGACGGCATCGCGCGCATGGTGGTTCCGTCCGTGGATATCGGCAATTTTTCCGCGGTACGAGATTGCGTGGCGCGCTACCCGGGCTGCGTTGCCGCCTATGGCATTCATCCCCTCTATGTAGCGCGCGCCAAGGAAGGCGATCTTGCCGTGTTGCGCCGGTGGCTGGCCGCCGAGCGGCCGGTCGCGGTTGGCGAGATCGGTCTTGATCACAGCCTCGCCGATGCCGACTGGCGGCGTCAGGAATTTTTTTTCGTCGAACAACTGAAACTCGCCCGCGAATTCGGCCTGCCGGTGCTGCTCCATACCCGCCGGGCGATCGATGCCGCGCTCAAGCAATTGCGCCGGATTTTCGGCCACGGCGGCGCGCCCGGTGGCATCGCCCATGCCTTCAATGGCAGCCGGCAACAGGCCGAGGAATTCATCAAGCTGGGTTTCGTTCTCGGTTTTGGCGGCGCGATGACGTTTTCGGGTTCGACGCGCATTCGCCATCTGGCGGCGACGCTGCCCGACAGCGCCATCGTGCTCGAAACCGACGCCCCCGACATCCCGCCCGCCTGGCTTGGCGGCGCGCGCAACACGCCCGCCGAGTTGGCGCGGATCGCCGCCGTGCTGGCGGATTTGCGCGGCCTTCCGGTCGAGGCCGTGGCGAGTCTTACGACCGAGAATGTCCGCCGGGCGCTGCCTCGCCTGTTCTCGACCGAGGACTCCGGCGCGGGCTGAGTCCCAAGTTGACCTGTGTCAACATAGGCCCACAAAAATCAGGGTTATTCCGAAGCTTTGATCCAAGCTAAAGAACTGGCTTGGCGGACAGGTAGCCTGCGCAATCGACTAGATCAAAAGGCGTAGCATGGACCTGGAAGCTTCCGCGGGCGTTCACATCTCCAGCATCATCGTCAATTGCTTGCCGGCGCGCTTGGCCGATGTGAAGCGCGCCCTGGCCGATTTGCCGGGCGTTGAAGTCCATGCGGCCGGCGACGACGGGCGGATGATTGTCAGCATCGAGTCCGTCGATGACGCCGCCACCCTGTCCCATTTTGAAACGATCCGCCAGTTGCCGGGCGTTCTCGCGGCATCGCTGGTGTATCACCAGTACGAAACCGATCCAGATGAGGAGGCCTGAGATGATGGACATGAAAGTGACCCGCCGCGATTTCATCAAGAGCAATGCTGTTGCGGCAGCCGCCACGGCGGCCGGCATCAGCGTGCCCGGCATTGCCAGGGCGCAGCAGAGGGGCGATGACGGCGTGCGCTGGGACAAGGGCGTCTGCCGTTATTGCGGCACGGGCTGCGGCGTACTGGTCGGCACCCGCGACGGACGCATCGTCGCCACCCAGGGCGACCCGGAAGCGCCGGTCAATCGCGGCCTGAACTGCATCAAAGGTTATTTCCTGTCGAAAATCCAGTATGGCCACGATCGCCTGAAAACGCCCTTGCTGCGCATGAAGGATGGCAAGTACGACAAGAATGGCCAGTTCCAGCCCGTCACCTGGACTCAGGCTTTCGACATCATGGAAGAGAAGGTCAAGGCGGCGCTGAAGGAAGGCGGGCCGAGGAATGTCTGCATGTTCGGCTCCGGCCAGTGGACGGTCTGGGAAGGCTATGCCGCCGCCAAGCTGTTCAAGGCCGGTTTCCGTTCCAACAACCTCGACCCGAACGCCCGTCACTGCATGGCCTCCGCCGTGGTCGGCTTCATGCGCACCTTCGGCATCGACGAGCCGATGGGCTGCTACGACGATATCGAGCATGCCGATGTGTTCGCGCTGTGGGGCTCGAACATGGCCGAGATGCACCCGATCCTGTGGTCGCGCATCACCGACCGGCGCTTGAACGCCAAGCATGTCCGGATTCATGTGTTGTCGACCTTCACCCATCGTTCCTGCGAACTGGCCGACAGCGAGCTGATTTTCAAGCCCAGCTCCGATCTGGCGATTCTCAATTACATCGCCAATTACATCATCCAGAACGGCGCGGTAAACAAGGATTTCGTCGCCAAGCACGTCAAGTTCAAGAAGGGCGTCACCGACATCGGCTACGGCTTGCGTCCCAATCACCCGCTGGAGCAGGCCGCCGGCAACAACGGCTATCCCGGCCCGGAGGGCAAG
>CAZFHE010000083.1:0-6696 GCA_964518615.1 uncultured Dechloromonas sp.
CGCCCAGCCCCGCCCGCCTGTATTGCGAAGCGGCAAGGCTGGGCGACATGATCGCCCAGTACAGCCTTGGCTGGATGTATGCAAATGGGCGCGGCCTGCCCCGCGACGATGCAACCGCCGCCTGGTTCTTCGCCATGGCGGCCAAACAGGGCGATGCGCTCTCCGTCCGGATGCTGCGGCAAGTCGGCGAACCGCCGGAAAAGCCGCCGGAATGCCTGTTCGATGCCGACGGCCGGGATCTCGTTGCGCGGGCCGAGCCGGAGCAGCGCAAGATCATGGATCTGGTGCTCAGGCTGGCCCCGGAATATGGCGTCTATCCGCGCCTCGCGATGGCCATTATCCGCGCCGAATCCAATTTCAATCCCCAGGCCGTCTCGCCCAAAAATGCCCAGGGCCTGATGCAGTTGATTCCGGAAACCGCCGAGCGTTTCAACGTCAAGAAACCCTTCGATCCCGAACAGAATATTCGCGGCGGACTCTCCTACCTGCGCTGGCTGCTGGCCTATTTCGAAGGCAATGTGGCGCTGGTCGCGGCGGCTTACAATGCCGGCGAAAGAACCGTCGATCGCTATGGCGGCATTCCGCCCTATCCGGAAACCCGAGGCTACGTGCAACGCATCCATGAAATTTTCAAGCGCGAGGATCACCCCTTCGATCCCGCCATCACCGGCCCCTCGCCGGAATTGCCCAAGCTCACCGCACGGCGAGTCATGTGAGTAGCATGGCTCGCCTCATCGCCGCGGCGCTCCTGGCGCTGGCCGTCGCATTACCGTCCCTGGCCGCCGACCTGAGCGCCAGCATTGCCCGCGTCAAGCCCGCCGTGGTTGTCGTCGGCACTTTCCAGAAAACAGCCAGCCCGCAATTCGTGATGCGCGGCACCGGCTTTGTCGTCGAGAGCGGCAATCTCGCCGCCACCAATGCCCATGTCCTTCCCGAGGATAGCGGGCCGGAAGCCCCACTCCTGGTCATCCGCACCCGAAACGCCGACGGTCAGCCCCAGTTGCGTCCGGCCCGCGTGCTCGGCCGCGATCCGGAGCGCGACCTGGCCGTGCTGCGCTTTGACGGCCCGCCCTTGCCGGCGGTCGAATTGAGCGACTCGGATGCCGCGCGCGAAGGCCAGATGATCGGCTTTACCGGCTTTCCCATCGGCGGCGCGCTCGGCTTCTCGCCGGTGAGCCACCATGGCATGATCGCCTCGATCACCCCGATCACCCTGCCCGGCAGCGCCGCCCGGCAATTGAACGAAAAGGCCATTCGCCAGATCAGGCGGGGCGCGTTCGACATTTTTCAGCTCGATGCCACCGCCTATCCCGGCAATAGCGGCAGCCCGGTCTTCGATGCCGCCAGCGGCGAAGTGATTGGTATCATCAACATGGTTTTCATCAAGGGCAGCAAGGAATCGGCCTTGAGCCAGCCGTCCGGCATCAGCTATGCGATTCCGGCCAACTACTTGAAACAACTGCTCGATACCCTCCGAAATTAAGGGTATATAGCCCTCGTTTCGATTCTCGTTTCCAGGATTCCTCATGTCCGCGCAAACCATTACCCGCCGCCTGACCCAAGCCGATCTCGCCAAGCTTTACCAGGCCGGCGACAAAATCGTCATGTTTACCTGTTACGACGCAAGCTTCGCCCGCCTGCTCGATGGCGCGGGCGTCGAAGCGCTGCTGATCGGCGATTCGCTGGGCAACGTGATCCAGGGCCACGACACCACCTTGCCGGTCACCGTGGCCGACATCGCCTACCATGCCGCCGCCGTCAAGCGCGGCTCCGATCGCGCCTTCATCCTCGCCGACATGCCCTTTGGCAGTTTCCAGGAATCGCCCGAACTCGCCTTTCGTCATGCCGTCTCGCTGATGGCCGCCGGCGCACAGATGGTCAAGCTCGAAGGCGGCCGCGAAATGGCGGCCACCGTCCGCTTCCTGGTCGAGCGCGGCATCCCGGTCTGCGGCCATATTGGCCTCACGCCGCAATCGGTGCATGCCCTGGGCGGCTACAAGGTACAAGGCAAGGGCGAAGCCGCCGCGCAGCGCCTCAAGGATGATGCGCTCGCCTTGCAGCAGGCCGGCGCGACGATGCTCGTACTGGAAGCCATTCCGGCCCCGCTGGCCGCCGAAATCACCGCCGCCCTGGCCATCATCACCATCGGCATCGGCGCCGGGCGCGACTGTTCCGGTCAGGTCATGGTAGTGCACGACGCCTTCGACATTCCGCCGGGCAAGAAGGCCAAGTTCGTCAGGAATTTCATGGCCGAGGGCGGCAGCATCGCCGACGCCGCCGCCCGCGCCGTCGCCGCCGTCAAGGACGGCAGCTATCCCGGCCCGGAACATGGCTACGCCGCCTGAGGCCTTTCCGACCCGCTTCTACCCGCCGAAATCCCACATGCACATCCACTCCCGCATCCCCGCCCTGCGCGCCGCTCTGAAAAACCAGGGCCGCGTCGTTTTCGTGCCGACCATGGGCAATCTGCACGCCGGCCATATCAGCCTGATGAGAGAGGCCCGCGCCCACGGCGACACCGTGGTCGCCAGCATTTTTGTCAATCGCCTGCAATTTGGCCCGAACGAGGATTTCGACCAATACCCGCGCACCTTTGAGGCCGACTGCGACAAGCTCGAAGCCGCCGGCGTCGATGTGCTGTTCGCGCCCACCGAGGCCGACCTCTATCCCGAGCCGCAGGAATATTTCATCGAGCCGTCGGCCATCCAGAATGTGCTCGACGGCGAATTCCGCCCGGGGCATTTTCGCGGCGTCGCCACCGTCGTCGCCAAGCTGTTCAATTGTGTCCAGCCGCAGGCCGCGCTGTTCGGCAAGAAGGACTATCAACAATTGATGGTGATTCGCAACATGGTCCGCCAGCTGGCCTTGCCGACCGACATCATCGGCGGCGAAACGGTGCGGGCCGAGGATGGCCTGGCGCTTTCCTCGCGCAACGGCTATCTCTCTGCCGCCGAGCGGGCCGAAGCGCCGCGCCTCTACCGCCTGCTGACCGGCATCCGCGAGGCCATCCTTGCCGGCGAGCGCGACTACGCCGCGCTGGAAGCCAAGGCCGCCGCCGAACTGACAGCCGCCGGCTGGCAGACCGATTACATCGCCGTGCGCCAACAAACCGATCTGGCTGTGCCGCAAGACGGGAAGGCGCCGCTGGCGATCCTCGCCGCCAGCCGCTTGGGAAGGACGCGGCTCATTGATAATATTGAGGTTTAAATCCGCCGCCCTCGCCTGTTCATGGCCGATCATGGCCGTTGACAGAGGGTTTATTGCCGTTACAATTCGCTTCCCCTACCGCCTGGATAAATCGAGCCATGCAGAGAACAATGCTGAAATCCAAATTGCACCGCGTGACGACCACTCACGCCGATCTGCATTACGAGGGTTCCTGCGCCATTGACGAAGACCTGCTCGATGCCGCCAACATCAACGAGTACGAACAGATTGATATCTGGAACGTCAATAATGGCGAACGCTTTACCACCTATGCCATTCGCGCCGAGCGCGGCTCGGGCGTCATCTCGGTCAACGGCTCTGCGGCCCGCCGCGCCGCGCCCGGCGACATCCTGATCATCGCCACCTTCGCCGCCTACACTGAGGCCGAATTGGCCAAGCATGAGCCGGATCTGGTCTATGTCGATTCGCAGAACCGCATCGTCCGCCGCGGCCACAAGATTCCGGTGCAAGCCGCCGCCTGATCCGGCAGCCTTTGCGCTGACGACAAAACCCGCCCATGCCTTGGCGGGTTTTTTTATGCACAATGGCGTCCATATCAACGGACTGCCGCCCACGATCGCCGCGCGGCAATAACTTTGACTCAGCCTTGATTGAGGAGGATTCCAGATGATCGACATTGCCCATTACGCCCGCGCCCGTTATGCGGCCAAAGCCTACGACCCGGCGCGCAAGATTCCTGCGCCCCTGGTGGAGCAATTGCGCGAATTGCTGCGGCTTTCGCCCTCGGCGGTCAATGCGCAGCCCTGGCATTTCGTCGTCGCCTCGACCGACGAAGGAAAAGCCCGCATCGCCAAGGCGACGCAGGGCCCCTATGCCTACAATGCGCCCAAGATTCTCAACGCTTCGCACGTATTCGTGCTATGCACCCGGCACACGCCGGCCGATGCGCACTTCGACGCCCTCATCGAGCAGGAGGCGCGCGATGGCCGCTATCCCAAGCCGCAAGACCGGCAAACCCGGCGTCAAATGCTGTTCGACTACGTCGACATGCACCGCTACGCGCGGCGCGACGCGCTCGCCTGGATGGAAAAGCAGACTTATCTCGCGCTCGGCGTCTTGCTCCTGGGCGCGGCGGCGCTGGAACTGGACGCCACGCCGATCGAGGGCTTCGACAACGCCCTGCTCGATCGCGAGCTGGACTTGCCCGCCCAGGGCTTCATCAGCACGGCGCTGGTGCCGGTCGGCTATCACGGCGCGGATGATTTCAATGCCCATCTGCCCAAGTCGCGCCTGCCGGCCGAGGCGCTGTTTACCGATATTTGATCCGTCCGCGCATTCGTAGCGCTTACGCGCGGCCCCGGGCCGGACAGCGCACAACGACGTCCGCCGCCGGCCCGCGCTTCGACTTTCATAAAATTTAGCCAACATCAAAGCCCCTTCCCGGCGCGCAAAAATAACATCGCTCCGCCAAACAATTTCCGAAAGGGGGAAAACGATGAGTGGCGCGTTCACCAAATCGATGGCGCGGAACATTTTTTACGGGGGGACGGTCTTCTTCTTCCTGTTGTTCCTGGCGCTGTCATTCGATACCCATTCGCAATTGCCGAAGCGGGACATGCGGGAAAACATCACGCCGCAGGTTGCCGAGGGCAAGAAGCTCTGGGAAGTCAATAACTGCATCGGCTGCCATACCCTGATGGGCGAAGGCGCTTATTTCGCGCCGGAATTGGCCAATGTGGTCGTGCGCTATGGCGATGAAGGCACCAAGGCCTTCATCCAGGCCCGTCCGAAGGAGGGCATCCCGGGCCGCCGCAGCATGCCGCAGTTCAACTTCAGCGACGAGCAGCTGGACGCCATCGTGGCCTTCCTGAAGCACGTCAATTCGATCAACGCCGCCAACTGGCCGCCCAATGATCAGGGCTGATCGAGAGGAGGAATAAGCACATGCAATATCAATCACAAGCGGTTGCAAAACCCTATTTCATTGCGGCCATCGGTCTTTTTGTCGGTCAGATCCTGTTCGGTCTGATTCTCGGCGCGCAATACGTGCTCGGCGACTTCCTGTTCCCCGAGATTCCCTTCAACGTGGCCCGCATGGTCCACACCAATCTCTTGATCGTCTGGCTGCTGTTCGGCTTCATGGGCGGCGCCTATTACATGATCCCTGAGGAGGCCGAGACGGAACTGGCGAGTCCCAAGCTCGCGCTGGCCATGTTCTGGATCTTCCTGGTCGCCGGCGCTGCCACCATCGTCGGCTATCTGGCCGTGCCCTACGCGACCCTGGCGGAATTGACCGGCAACAACCTGGTCGAAACCATGGGCCGCGAGTTCCTCGAACAGCCGCTGCCAACCAAGGTCGGCATCGTCATCGTCGCCCTCGCCTTCCTGTTCAACATCACGCTCACCGTGCTGAAGGGCAAGAAAACGGCCATCTCCATCGTGCTGCTGATCGGCCTGTGGGGTCTGGCGGTCTTCTTCCTGTTCGCCTTCTACAACCCGGTCAATATCGTCATCGACAAGTTCTTCTGGTGGTGGACGGTGCACCTGTGGGTGGAAGGCGTCTGGGAACTGATCCTCGGTTCCTTCCTGGCCTTCGTGCTGATCAAGACCACCGGCGTCGACCGCGAGGTGATCGAGAAGTGGCTGTACGTGATCGTCACCCTGACCCTGATCACCGGCATCATCGGCACGGGTCACCACTACTACTGGATCGGCACGCCGGAATACTGGCAGTGGTGGGGTTCCATCTTCTCCGCGCTGGAGCCGATTCCCTTCTTCGCCATGACGGTCTTCGCCTTCAGCATGGTCAACCGCCGCCGCCGCGAGCATCCCAACAAGGCTGCCGTGCTGTGGGCGCTCGGCACCGGCGTGATGGCCTTCCTCGGCGCCGGCGTGTGGGGCTTCCTGCATACCCTGGCGCCGGTGAACTACTACACCCACGGCACGCAGATCACCGCCGCCCACGGGCACATGGCCTTCTATGGCGCCTACGTCATGGTCGTGCTGATGATGATCTCCTACGCCATGCCGATCATGCGCGGCCGCGCCGCCAACAGCAAGAAGTCGCAGTTGATGGAAATGTGGGGATTCTGGCTGATGACCATCGCCGTCGTGCTGATCACGCTGTTCCTGACCGGCGCCGGCATCCTGCAAGTCTGGCTGCAACGCGCCTCTGACACTCCGCTGCCGTTCATGGTCGCGCAGGACAAGGTCGCGCTGTTCTACTGGATGCGCGAATGGAGCGGCGTGATGCTGCTGGTCGGCCTCGTCGTCTACATCCTCAGCTTCTTCGTCGGGGGCAAGGAAGAAACGGCTTAAGCCTCCTCCCCGGTAACGAAAAAGCGCGAATCGCAAGATTCGCGCTTTTTTTGTCCACGAAAAATGCTTAGAGCCGGCCCCGGAAATTCGGACATGGTGCTAGAGCATTTTCTAGTATAATAATTACGTTATATGGTTACCTGATCGTACCCCCGGAGGAAAGCCATGCGAGCGTATTCCCAGGATTTGAGAGACAGGGCGCTGAGCGCC
>CAZFHE010000084.1:0-6938 GCA_964518615.1 uncultured Dechloromonas sp.
GACAAACTCCAAGCAATCACAACCCCCCACCTTCTTCCATTTTGGCTACGGCATAACCTAAAGGTTAGCCTTCGCCGCAACCGGCTGCTTCGCAGCAGGTTGTGCGCAAAGCAACTACCCTGCGGGTATGACGTGGCAACAAGTTACGCTTGGCGGCCATAGCCTTCTGGACCCACCCCTTCCCTTCCCGAACAGGACCGTGAAACAGATGAGCGCCCATGATAGTGAGCACCTCGCCCGCGAAAGTAGGTCACCGCCAGGCAACCCTTCCCTACAAAACCCCCTCAGAGCCCCTGAGGGGGTTTTGGCGTCTACGGGACAACAGGGCGAGCGAGGCTATAATGCTGTTTTGCTATCGCCAAACCTTCATGCAGGAGGCTCTATGACCAAGAAACTCGGCGCGGAATTTTTCGGTACCTTCTGGCTTGTCTTTGGCGGCTGCGGCAGCGCGGTGCTGGCGGCGGGCTTTCCTCAGCTGGGCATCGGTTTTGTCGGCGTTTCGCTGGCCTTTGGCCTGACCGTTCTGACCATGGCCTATGCCGTCGGCGGTATTTCCGGCGGCCATTTCAACCCGGCTGTCTCGCTGGGTCTCGCCGTTGCCGGGCGCTTCAATTGGGCCGAGCTCATTCCTTACTGGATTGCCCAACTGCTCGGCGGCTTCGTCGCGGCGGCTGTCTTGTACCTCATTGCCACGGGCCAGCCCGGGTTCGAGGTCGGGGGTTTTGCCGCCAACGGGTATGGCGAGCTTTCGCCCGGCCGCTACAGCCTGCTTGCGGCGGCGGTGATTGAGATCGTGCTGACGGCTGGTTTTCTGATCGTCATTATCGGCGCGACGTCCAAGACCGCGCCCGCCGGTTTCGGCCCGCTGGCGATTGGTCTTGCGCTGACGCTGATTCACCTCATTTCGATTCCGGTCACCAATACCTCGGTCAATCCGGCTCGTTCCACGGCCGTTGCGCTGTTTGCGCAGACCGATGCGCTCGGCCAGTTGTGGCTTTTCTGGCTTGCGCCGCTGCTGGGCGGCGCCTTGGGCGCGGTGATCTGGAAGCTGTTGATCGCGCCGCGGGAATAGGGCGGGCGCTGAAATTCACGAAAAACCCACGAAAGCGCTGTTTTTGTGGGTTTTTACGTGGGTTAAAGCAGATTGAGCAGGCTGTCGAGGCTGCCGAAGTTGATTGCCACGTCGGCCTTGGCGCGCGTTGCCGGTTTGGCGCGGTAGGCCACGGCGAGGCCGGATTCGGCCAGCATGGGCAGATCGTTGGCGCCGTCGCCGACGGCGATGACCTGTTCCCGGCGTAAGCCCAGTTCGTCGCGCAGGCGGACGAGGTGACGGGCCTTGGCGGCGGCGTCAACGATGTCGCCGATGACCCGGCCGGTCAGCTTGCCGCCGGAAATTTCCAGTTCGTTCGAGGTGGCGAAGTCGAAGCCGAGTTCGATGCGCAGGCGCTCGGTGAAGTAGGTGAAACCGCCGGACAGGATGGCAGTGCGCAAACCGGCGGCTTGGGCGGCGGCCAGCAGTTCCCGGGCGCCTTCGGAAAAAAGCAGGCGCTCGCCGAAGACGCGGGCCAGCACCCGGGCGTCCAGCCCGGCCAGCAGCGCCAGGCGGCGGCTCAGGCTTTCGCGGTAATCCATCTCGCCGCGCATCGCGGCTTCGGTGACAGCCGAGACTTCCGCTTTCTTGCCGGCGAAATCGGCCAGTTCGTCGATGCATTCGATGGTGATCAGCGTCGAATCCATGTCGAAGCAGATCAGGCCGAAATCGGAGAGTTTTCTGCCGGGTTCGACGAAGGCCCAGTCGAGCTTTTCGGCTTCGATGAGCGGGGTCAGCGCGGCGAATTCCGGCGTGCGGCGGGCGTTGCGCAGGCGGACGAGTTGCGGCGGACAGGGTTCCACCGCCGTGGCGCCGGTCGCGGCGACGATGCGTTCGAGTAGAAAAGTCGGCAGGGCGCCGCCTTGGATGATCAGGTTCATGGTTTCAGGCAAGGCGTTCCGGCAGCACGTCGCGCAGCAGCACGGCGGCGTCGCGGATCATCCTCTCGGTGGTGTCCCAGGCGACGCAGCCGTCGGTGATCGAGCAGCCGTATTTGAGTTTCGACAGGTCGGCCGGGATCGGCTGGTTGCCGGGCTCGATATTGGATTCGATCATCAGGCCGAGCAGCGATTTGTTGCCATTGCGAATCTGATTGACCACGTCGGCCATGACGAGCGGTTGCAGTTCCGGCTTCTTGGCGCTGTTGGCGTGCGAGCAGTCGACAACCAGATTGGCCGGCAGCTTGGCCTTGGTCATGGCCTCTTCGGCGATGGCGACCGAGACGGCGTCGTAATTGGGCTTGTCGTCGCCGCCGCGCAGCACGATGTGGCCGTAAGCATTGCCGGTGGTGCGGACGATGGCGACGCGGCCATCGGCATTCAGGCCGAGGAAGGAATGCGGGTTGGAGGCCGACAGAATGGCATTGGTGGCCACCGTCAGGTCGCCGCTGGTAGCGTTCTTGAAGCCGACCGGCGTGGACAGGCCGGAGGACATTTCGCGGTGGGTCTGCGATTCAGTGGTACGGGCGCCGATGGCCGTCCAGGTGATCAGGTCGCCGTAGTACTGCGGGCCGTAGGGGTCGAGCGCCTCGGTGCCGGCGGGCAGGCCGAGTTCGTTGACCTGCAGCAGAAACTGGCGGGCGCGCTCCATGCCGACATCGACCCGGAAGGAATCGTCCATGAATGGGTCGTTGATATAGCCCTTCCAGCCGACAGTGGTGCGCGGCTTCTCGAAATAGACGCGCATGATGATCTGCAGCGTGTCGCCGACTTCATCGGCCAGTCCCTTCAGGCGGCGCGCATAGTCGAGGCCGGCCACCGGGTCGTGAATGGAGCAGGGGCCGACGACGACGCACAGCCGGTGATCCTTGCGGTCGAGGATATTGCACAGCAGCTCCCGGCCACGGCTGACGGTGGCTTCGGCCTTGGCGCTCAGCGGCAGGCGGGCGTGGATCTCGGCCGGGGTTGGCATGGGGTCGAATGCCGATACGTTGATGTTTTCGATCTTGGTCATTGGGTCAGTTCCCGAATCATGTTCTTGGCCGCCGCGACCTTGTCGTTGAGGCCGGGACAGTGGGGTAAAAGAAGAATTCTATCCCGTCCGGCTAGCTTATAGCTGCGGTTCTTCTCGATCAGATGGATGATCCGATCCCGTCCGGCCTGAACTCGGGGGGAATGGCAAAAAACGATGCCGTCCTGTTTGCGGCTATTTTGCCGAACTGGCAGGCTCCGAACCCTGAAACCTGTCGTCAAAGGACATGCGAAACCAGCCCGTCGGCAAGTTTCGGTTCGAACCAGGTCGATTTGGGTGGCATCACCTGGCCGGCGTCGGCGACGGCCATCAAATCTTTCAGGCTGGTGGGATAGAGCGCGAAGGCGGCGGCCATCTCGCCGCTATCCACACGCTTTTCCAGTTCGGCGAGGCCGCGTATGCCGCCGACGAAATCGATGCGCTTGTCGCGGCGTAAATCGGTGATGCCGAGTACCGGGCCGAGCAGGTGTTCGGAGAGCAGGCTGACATCGAGCCGCGCGACCGGATCGCTGACGAACAGTTTGGGGTCGATGCTGAGCCGGAACCAGCGGCCCGGCAGGTAGAGGCCGACTTCGCCCGGACAGGCAGGCTTCGCTGCGCCGATGGCGGGTGAAACCGCGTAGGTTTTGGCGATCCTGGCCAGGAATTCGGCTTCGGTAAGGCCGTTGAGATCTTTGACCACGCGGTTGTAGTCCATGATCTTCATCTGGTGATGCGGGAAGATCACGGCGAGGAAATAATCGCTGTCCTGCTCGGCCCCCGGTTTGCGGCGGGCGGCGGCAACGCGCGAGGCGGCGGCGGAACGATGGTGCCCGTCGGCGATGTAGAGCGCGGGCATGGTCTCGAAGGCAGCCGTGATGTCGCCGATAAGCTTGTCGTCCGCAATGACCCAGATGGTGTGGCGAATGCCGTCGTCGGCTGCCACCGAAGCTACCGGCGTGTCGGCGCAGGCGAGCGCGAGCAGGGCATCGGCCTTGTGCGAATCAGGATAGGCGAGCAGCACCGGGCCGGTCTGGGCGTCGAGCGCGTCGATCTGGCGCACGCGGTCGTCTTCCTTGTCTGGGCGCGTGAATTCGTGTTTCTTGATGCGGCCCGCGTCGTAGGCTGCGACCGAGGCAGCGGCGACAAAGCCGGTTTGTGCATGGTCGCCCATCTCGATGCGATAGGCGTAGTACGACGGCTGGCTGTCGCGGCACAGGATGCCGGTTTGCAGCATTTTCGCCAGATTCTCGGCCGCCTTGGCATAAACGGCGGGCGCGTAAGGATCGGTGCCGACCGGCAGGTCGATCTCGGGTTTGGAGATATGCAGAAAGGACCAGGGCTTGCCGGCGGCGCGCTGGCGTGCCTCGTCCGTGGAAAGCACATCATAGGGCGGGGCGGCGACGTCGGCGGCATGCCGGGGCACGGGGCGCAGACCGCGGAAGGGTTTGATGAGCGACATGATGCAATTATCCGGTTATTTTTCTATTTGAAAATAAAGCAACCCCATGGTGCCATGGCGCTAAGAACCGTTCCCGGCGCGTCGGCCTCTTCTTCTGCTCAAACGGCAGCGCAGCAAAGGTCTTCTGTTTCATGGCCTTAACTCAAAATATGTCATTCAAATCATGCCTGAAGGAATTGTTCAGAGGTTCCGTAGTTGGCAGTGAGCGGCTTGTTCAGTGTTGCTCTGATAAAATCCATCCACGCATCACATATAACCTGATCCAAGGAAACAGGGGATCTCCAATATGTCACAAACCAGCCGCATCGAGTGGACAGAAGCCACTTGGAACCCAACTGTAGGTTGCACCAAAATTTCCGCAGGCTGCAAACATTGCTATGCAGAGGCAATGGCTGTACGGCTCCGCGCAATGGGCACACCGGGCTATGAAAATGGTTTCAAGCTCACAATACTTTCTGATCGTCTTAGAGAGCCGTTACGCCGCAAGAAGCCCACTGTTTACTTCGTGAATTCAATGTCCGACTTGTTCCATCAAAAAATACCGTATTCATACATCGACCAAGTTTTTGATGTGATCACACAATGCTCTCAGCATACGTTTCACGTTTTGACTAAACGCGCAGAGCGCATGGCATCCTATTTCCGTAATCGTTCTGTGCCGCGTAATGCGTGGTTAGGTGTGACGATTGAGGATCGCAAGAGCGGTGTGCCGCGAATTGATAAGTTGCGCGAAATTGATGCAACTATTCGATTCTTGTCAGTTGAGCCACTAATTGAAGATATTGGCGATGTCAATCTGAGAGACATTCATTGGGTCATAGTCGGGGGGGAATCCGGCCCCAAAGCTCGCCCAATGAAGTTGGAATGGGTGGATTCAATTCGCCAGCAATGCGAGGAATTTGATGTCGCATTCTTCTTCAAGCAATGGGGCGGCTGGGGAGCCGATGGGGTAAAGAGAGCAAAAAAACAAAATGGTCGCCAGTTACATGGTCGAACGTGGGATCAGATGCCCTCACTCCCTTTGGTTTTGTAAGGTTTACACATGGCCATACATCATTACGATTGGGGAAATGGTCCCGCTCCAATCCAGCAGCATAGTGTAGCCAAGCACCGAATACTCCAAAGCTATCTCAGTGCGTATTTTCAAACTCTAGTTAGCTCTCCCCACCAAGATGTATTGCGATTAACACTGGTGGACGGATTCGCTGGTGGTGGACTTTACTATCACACCAATACCAATGAAATTGTCAAAGGCTCACCGTTTATTTGCCTGAACGCTACGCGAGAAGCTGATTTCCTAATTAATCAGAATAGGCATAAGAAAGTTGACCTTGAGGTCAGCTACTTCTTTATTGAGGCTGATCGAGATGCATATCTGCACTTGGATAAAGTGCTTCGAGAAGAAGGCCACATCGCCGATTTGGGTAAATCCATATATTTACGCCACGCCAAGTTTCAAGAAGAGGCTGACGGTTTAATTCAGTTCATCAAGAAAAAAAGTCCGAGGAATGGTCGCTCAATTTTTATTCTCGATCAATACGGGTACAGAGACGTACCGACAGAAATTATTCAAAAGATATTTACGCATCTTCCCAGCGCCGAAATTATTCTTACCTTCGGAGTTGATTCATTTCTGAATTTTGCCAGCGACAAGCAGATTACCCAAGAGCTGATGGATGAAATTGGAGTGCCTCAAGTATGGCAAGGAAAAACTTTAGGAGAAGTCAAAAAATCCGAGCGCGATTGGAGATACTTCATTCAGAGTGCACTGTACAAAAATCTGGTTTCTCGGTGCGGAGCAGAATATTTTACTCCCTTCTTCATCAGGAATAAAAAAGGGCATGGGGATTATTGGCTAATACATATGTCCCAGCATCATCGGGCGCGTGATGTGATGACCGAGGTGCACTGGGACAATCAAAACTATTTTATCCACTATGGCGGTGCTGGTCTGAACATGTTTCATATGGTCGGCTATGACCCGGACCATGACAATAGTTTCAAGAAACAATTCGAGCTTGGCTTTGAATTTGATGATGTGGCAAAAGAAGCGAGTATTGCCGCACTAATGGTACAAATCCCACGTCTGATCTATGCTCACGACGATGGAATGAGCTTTGGTGAGTTATTCACAAAAACATGCAATACCACCCCGGCATCTGCTGCAATTTATCGTGAGGCAATCGAAAAGCTTCTTGATGAAAAGATCATTGAAGTATTCAGTGTGGACGGTATGTATCGCCGGTCAGGACAGCAAATAAAATCTACGGATCAAATTCGTCCTGCGAGACAAAGAAGTTTTTTCTTTTCCGGTGGGGTGTAATTATTTGGATTTGCTATGTTTATCCACCTTCGCGTCGCTTCGGCTTATCAGCAGGCAATAAACTGGTGAGTTTGCCGTATGAGCTTCCCCCGAAATTTCGTCTGCCAAGGGTG
>CAZFHE010000085.1:0-7996 GCA_964518615.1 uncultured Dechloromonas sp.
GCTGGCTGGCTGGACGATCCCGGCCCGGTACAGAATGGTTGGCGCTGTCGGCACCCATTCGCCCTCGTCGAACGAGCCGGTGGCACGCTCGACTTGGAAGGGCTGCGCGAAATCCGGGTCGGTCATGAGTTCGGCGATGTCATTCATGAGGCAAAACCCCTCGCGTTTATTATCAATTGTGATAACATATAAGATATGAAATACAGTGAATTTCGTCGCTACCTAAAGTCGCTTGGCGCGGTCTTTGCCCCGGCAAAAGGCTCGCATTTCAAGGTGACGTTGAACGGCAAGACGACGATATTTCCTGACCACGGTTCAAAAGAAATGAAAACCGGCTTGGTTCAGGCCATCAAAAAAGACCTCGGCATCCAGTAAGGAGAAGGACATGCGCTATCCATTCACCCTGATTCCCGATGAACAAGGCGGATTCGTCGTCGACTACCCGGACTTTCCGTTTGTGCACTCCGCGGGAGATACGGAAGAGGAAGCCATGCGCGAAGCATTGGACGGGATTGAATCCGGCATTGCCTTCTTTTTCGATGAGCGCCGCCCGGTTCCCCTCCCCTCCAAGCCAAAAAAAGGGCAAAGAACGCTCACGCTGCCGGCAGTCACCGCGGCAAAGGTGCTGCTCCACAACGAAATGCTGGCGCAGGGCGTTAAAAAGGCGGAACTTGCGCGCCGCCTCGATGTTGCCGCGCCGAACGTCGAGCGCATTTTCCGGGTGCGTCACAAAACGCGGTTCGAGACGCTGGAAGCGGCTTTGGCCTGCCTTGGCAAACGTCTTGACATCAGCCTTTCGGTCTAAACATCGCTTTTCTCCCCAAGCTCCCAGGCGATGCTTTCCGACAGCTGACCTGAGTCGATCAACGGTTTGTCTATTGGCCCAGCGGTAGCGCCCTTAGAAGCTGCCCGCCTCTTCAGCGCACGGTTGTAGCCCTTGTTCCGCTTGCGCTCGCGCGCCTTGATCGTGGCCGCCTTGAGGGACTCGAAATCGCCGTAGCGGATTTCGCTCTGGGTATCGCCTTTTGCCATTTCGCCAAGCTGCCCGAGGGCTTGTTCCGCCGTCATTCGCCCGCGCAGAATCTTTACCAAGTTGGCACGGTTTAACTCGGCGTACTTCTGCCGGTTGCGCCGGATGGCGACCCGCAGAAAGGGCCGCTCCGGGATGCCCTGCGACGGCGAGCCGAATTCATGCACGGCGGCGATCATCGCCACCGATGTGCCGTCTTTCTCACGCCCTCCGTCCGGCACGCCGACATTGACCACGCGACCGTCGCCGACGAGGCGCTGGCGCAGCCGGTCGAGAGCCTTCGGGTCGATGTCCTTGAGCACCTTCACGGATACGGAGGCATGCCGGCTCATACGGACAGCGCCCCCATGCCAACCTGACGGCGCAGGGTGAGGTACTTCTGGCCGTAGAGGGTGCGGTAGAAGGGGTTGTCGGCCTGCTTGGCGAGCAGCCCGGCATCCTTGCCGATGCTCACATCGCCGACCCGCTTGTTCAGGGTGTCGCTCGCGCCGCCGCCCTGGGCGGCCTGTACCTTGGCCCGCGTCAGTTCGTGGGCAACGAAATTGGCGACCCCCTCCGGGTAAAGATCGCCCCAGCGCTCGATGTCGAAGTGGGGCGCTGCCCGGCTGATGAAAAGCCGGAGGCGCTCATCAGTCTCGCCCTCGAACTCCGGGAATTGCGTCTTGAATTCGGACGGGGTCATGAGCGTTTATTCCTTGGCCGCCGGCTTGACCGGCTGCTTGGCGACGCGCAGCCAGCCTTCGTCGAAGTAGTGCGCAACGACCGGGGATTTCCGGGCGGCAGTCACGAAGGCGTCGTCCGCCTCGGCGCTGCCGTTGACCAGCTTGTTCTTGTCGGCGGCGTCCTGCCGGGCGGCGGGAATGGTGACTTGCGTAGCGCCGCCCGCAGCGACTACCGCGAGACTGATGTCGTGTTCGCGGGTGTTTTCAAGGGTGATTTTTGCCATGTTTCCTGCTCCTGAAATGGAAACGGGCGACCCGAAGGCCGCCCGCCGTGGTTGTTTCCGCCCGGCTTAAATGCCGTCCATGTAGTAGGCCGATTTCGGGTAGCGGAACTCGACGCCCGAATACTTGTACTCGCCCGGCACCTGCACGGCGAGGCCCAGCAGTTGCGGCGCGAGGAAGCGCAGCGCCAGCGGGATGTGCATGACCAGCCGGGTATCGGATTTGACATAGGCCATCATCCGGCGGCTTTCGCCGACGCCCGCCGTATCAAGACCAAAGCCGGGCTGGAAGCGGATATCCTGGCCGCGCTCGACCTTGGCGATGTTGTTCTCCTTGATGTACTGGAGAATGGTCTTATCGCTGTTGTCGGAGCGCGGGGTGCTGGCGATGTAGGCGTAAGCGCCGGGGGACATCACTATGTCCGTCACCTGATCGTTATAGGCCGTGTTGGTCCAGATGGTCAGGATGATGGCGTTGATGTCGGCGAGAATCTGCGCCGGCGTCTTGCCGTTCTGCCAATCGCCGACCGGGGCGTTGCCCTGCGGCACGTTCCCATTGTTGAACAGGCCGGTAACGCCGGAAGCCTCCTCGCCGAACAGGCCGACATCGTTCATATGGCGGCGGTAGCCGTCGATGGCGGCCGAGAGCTTGCGCTCGTTGATCGGGCGGCGCAGGAAGGCGGTGCGGCGCAGTTCCTCGGTGGTGTAGTCGTAGCCGATATTGCCGTTCATGACCGGGAAGGACTTGTCGGCATAGGCGATATCAACCAGGTTGATGTCGCGTCCCTTGCCGGCGGTGCGTTTGCCGCGCCCGGCGTAGTCGTAGATTTCGTAGCGGATGGAATCGGCATACTCGCCCGCCTCGTAGCTGATGGGCAGCAGTTGTTCATACTGCATCGGCATGTACTGCCGCTCGAACCCCTGCGTTTCGGTGTAGGCGAGTTGCGAAACCATGAAGGCCAGAGCCTCCTGGCTGTCGCGGCCATTGATGCCATCGCCGACGATCAGGCCGGCGAGGTTGGGATTGGAACGCAGCGCATCGAAGGCGGCATAACGGGCTTCATCGACCGCGACCACGCGGCCATCGCCCAACTGGACTTTCTTGATAGGCATGGATTTCCCTTTCTGGAAATAAAAAACCGCCCGAAGGCGGTTTCATGCGTTGAACGGGTGCGCCAATCAGCCGGCGATGCGGACGATGCCGATCTGGCCGGCGGCGGTCGTGGTATCCCAGACCGCGCCGGGAACCGCGACGCGGCCCGCGCCCGCATCTCCGCCGGTCGTGGAGCCGAGCTTGCCGTTCTGGGCAGTGACAGAAATCACGCCATCGCCGCGCGTGGCGTTTTCAAAGGCAACGGCATAGACAAAGCCGGCGCGCAGGACGGGAACCGCGTCTTTCTCGGTGTAGCGGACGTTGTTGCCGGTATCCGCCGGGCGGATCGCATGGCGCACGGAAATGCCGATGATCTTGTCAGCGTCGGCGACCGGTGCCTTGCAGGTATCGTTGGCAGCGGAACGCGCCACGGCCACGCCGAAGTCGATGGGGATAGCCTGGTCGTTGATCAGGGTCACCATCGAGGTGGGATTTGTATCAACAATCTGGCCGGCGTAACCGAGGTCACGCAGCCGTCCGCCGTAGGTGCTCAGGTCGGGTTTGGACATTGCCACTCCTTAAGGTTGGATTACTGCTGCCAGGCTTGCGACTGGCGAGCCAGGAACTTGTCGCGGCCCGTCAGTTCGGCCCTGGAATCGGCGGCCTTGCCGGTCAGGGCATCGGCGACGGCGGCGTCATTGGCGCTGACCTCGGCGTCGCTGGCCTTGGTTTTCACGGCGGCGGCCAAGGCGTTGAAGGCGGCGCGCACGCTTTCCGGTTCGGCGCTGTCGAGCGCCTTGCCGGCTAGCACCGCATCGGCCACGGCCTTTGCGGTCGCGTCCTTGCCAACCAGCGCGCCGATTGCCTCGCGGCGGATGGCAAGGCAAGTCTTGCCATCGGTGACGATTTCCGGCACCAGGCGCTTGGCATCGCCGATCAGCTTGGCCCAATCGGCGACCATCGCATCGCGGGCCTCCGGGGTGATCACATCTTTTTTCAGGGCCTCGATGTCGGCGTTCGCCTTGTCGAGCGCGACCTTGAGGCCATCCGCCTCGGCCGCCTTGGTTTTCAGCGGGGCCAAAGCGTCGCGGGCTTCGTTGCGTTGCTTGACCAGGGTGTCGATGACGCCCGCCGCGGTGTCTTCCACCTCCAGCGGGATGCCATCCACGGTGACTTTACGCTTTGCGTCGGGCATCTTGTTTCCTTTCAAATCGGGTTGAGAATCTGCAATTCGGCATGCCGGGCCGCACCGGGCGGCATCCACAAGAGCCACGTGGTTGCCGCGAATGGCCCGCTGAACGCCGTCGTAGGCGCGACCGTCGGCTGTCGCGCCGGGCGTCATGTCGAGATCGAAGGTGTAGCCGTTCGATAGCTGCACCTTTCCGGATTGCACCGCCTCGATGGCGTCTTTCGACCGGATCACCAGCGTCCCCGTCATGAGGTCGCCGGCGCGGGTCACGTCGCGCACCTCGCCCACTGCAAGGTCTTTCCAGTTATCCGCTGTGACCGTAACGGGCGGGTGCTCGATCGTGATGGGTTTGCCCTCGAAGCTGGCAACGCTGGCCGCGTCGAAAACCTCTTCCGGCGGGCGGTGCAGCCGGATGATCTTCATCGGGGCCATGCCGTCGGCGTCAAGGCCGAGTTCGTAGGCTCGATATTCCTGCACGCCGGTTCGCGCCAGATTGCCGGGCGCCACCAGATAGCCTTCGTCCGTGACGCGCCGGCTGGTCAGCGCCATGTAGTCGCGGGCTTGGATGGTTTTTTTGGTCATCAATCCCCCTTCGCGGTCATCCGAACATCGCGCTTATCGTTGCGGCGGCGGCCATTGCAAGAGCGCTGCCTGACGCAGAAATAGCGCTCGCCTCTTCCGATTCGTCCGGATCGTCCAGGTCAAATATCGGGATGGCGATGCATCGGCAATTGACGTCATGCCCCGGATGCCCAGTTGGCGGCGGCTTGTCCCACCGGAAGGTTTCGCCGTCATTGGCCGCGTGGTCGTCTCGCACGCGCTCGTCGCCGGATGTCTGCCAGATGTAGCGCTCGATACCGAGAGACATCTGCCGGATTTGCGTCATCGCCCCGTTCATCTTGCTGGTCTGGTCGCGGGCGATCAGCTTGGCCCGGCTCTCTGTCACCTTGCCGATGCGCTCGACCTCTTTTGCCAAATCCTCGAATCGCATGCCGCGCTCCATGTTCTTGAGAAGCGCGTCCTGAATCTTGTCGAAGTGCTTATCGGGGATCGACTTGATAAGGGCGACGTTTGCCTTCGTGGCCGCCTCGGCGACCGACTGGATCGGCCCCTGTCGGGAAAGAAAGCCGCTGATGTCGATGCCGACGGATGCCTGCACGGCGCTTTTCAGCCCTTCATCGGCCGCGTTCAGGCTGCGCCGTGTCGCCGCTTCCGCGAGCCGCTGGGCAACGCCGCCGATGCCGCCGAATTGGCGCTTCATCGCAGCGATACGCGCCTCGATGGTGTTGCCGGCAAAGCCCGCGCGATCCCTGACCATGCCATCGCCCACCCTGGCATACAGCGGTTCCAGCCGTTTCAACTCCGGCAGCAGTTCTTCCCGCGCCACTTGTCGGCACTGGGCGACGATGGCGAGAAGCTGCGTCTTGTACCAGAGTTCAACCTTGTGCGAGGGCTTGACCGGCTTCAAGCGCCGGTCGCGCCGCTTGCGCAGGCCGCCGGGCATGGCCCGCGCCAGATGGCGCAACTGGATATAAGCCATTTACTCATCCTCCTGCGCCGCCGCCTTTTCTTCGCCCGCCTCGCCTTCCTCATCCAGCGGCTTGGCGAGTTCCTCGACCAGCGCGATGTCCTCGTCGGTCATGTTGCGGTAGGTGCCGCGTTCCTTCAGTTCGCGGGCAACCAGCGCCTCGGCGACGACGCCGGCATCCAGATACGTCTTGTCGCGCTCGGCGCGGGTCTTTTCGACCGTCGCCTGTTCGGTTTCGGAAAGCTGCCAGAGCGGGTTGAAGTCGAAGCGGAAGTCGTCGGGCATGTGGCCCAGTTCCGAGCGCACCAGCACCTCGTACAAGCTTTCCATCGGCGGGCGCAGTTCCGCTTCCTGACGGGCGGAAACCATGTCGTAGTAATTACTGATGTCGCCGGCTCCGGTGGCGTTCAGCCCTGCCGCCGACTGTCCGAACAGGCGCGTCATGGGAATGTCGGCCGCGCCCGATATGTCGATCATGAATTGCTGGATCACCTTGTCGAGATTGGCGAAGCTGTTTTGCTTCTTCTCGTAGCTCTCCGTGCCGTCGAGCAGCAGCAGGCGGTTGAAGGACTTCATCATCCCGGCGACCTGAAACCGCTTGGTCAGGATCGCCTCGCCATCCTTGCGCGCCAGCACATCGGCCAGGCCCTCGGATTTCACGACATCGACGTTGGCCTCGAACAGCATGGTGGCGACGGCCTGCGTCGCGGTGTCACAGTTCATCAGGCTGTCCATGACGTGTTGCAGGGCCGAATCGTCCCACAGGCCGTTTCTGAGCCAGGCGAAATACGGCAGCTTGTCGCCGTTGAAGCGCAGCAAGCGGCTGTGATGCACCTGCACGGCCGATTCCGCCAGCACATAGTGTTCCGGCAGGCCGAAATTCGGGCTTTCAAGACTACGGCAAAGCGATGCGCCCGGCGACAAGCGCCAGCGATCCACGACATGCAGATAGCGCAAATCGCCTTGGCCGATGCGTGTCACGTCCAGGGGCTTCGCCAGATTCTTGTCGCGGGTGCCGATGATGATGACCGCGCCACCGTAGAGTCGCGACCAGCGCAGCGCCTCGTTGATCTTGCGCTTGACCGCGAATCGCTTCTCGGCCTGCTCGATGGCCCATTGCAGTTGCCCCGAATCGTCGTCGAAGATGACGTGCAGCCATTCGCGGGTCATGTCGTCGGCCACGGCATTGACGATCTTCTTGGCTAGCCAGCTCCCACGGTACATGTTTTCCAGTTCCTGCCGGGTCAGGAGGCGCGGGTCGGCCCAGACGGAATAGGATCGCTTGTCCCTGTTCGTGCCGAGGCCGGCGACGACGTTTTCCAGCCCGTCGCCGACCGGCCGCCGGGTCATGGCGAGCGCGGCATCGGCCGTCTTGACGTGTCGTTTCGCCATTCTTGGTTCTCACAGGTTGTCGTAAATGCTGCGGCGCTTGGCCAGCATGTCGTTGATGGCATCGACCATCGGGTCGATCTGGTCGTCGTTGGCGTGCGTGTCGTCGGCGGTGAAAGCCTCGCACTCGGCGACGAAATCATTGACCCAGGGCGTGGCCTCCGGGATGAACACCAGCCCCGACTCGATGTAGCTCACCACGTCCATGACGCGGGTCAGCTTGTCCTTCGTGCGTTCGATGCTCTTGACCGGGATGCCACCGGAAGCCTGAATGTCCTGGATCAGCCCGGTGCCGCTCGATTTGTCCTCAATCAGCAATTGCCGCAGCGGCGAATCGAAATCGCCGGTTTCCCGGTGCTTTCCCCAAAAGGCGATGGCGCGGCGCTTCAGTTCCGGCGCCGGCCACTTGCCACGGATCATGTCCAGCAGGTAGATGCGGCCATCCTCGCCCAGCCCCCAGCACTGGAAAACGCTGTAGTCATTGCGCTCGGCGGTTTTCTGGGCCGTGTCGGCGAATATCTTGCGATAGCGTAGCGGCGGCGCGACCGTGTAGCGCCCGAAATGCTTGCCCTGGATGATGTCGCCGCCCAGGGGCGAAGGGCGCTGCTGGTACTGGCCGGTGAATACGTAGCGATCCTTGGCCTCAAGTTCCAGCAGGTCGGCCACCGGCTCCTTGTAGGGCCAGTAGCTGAATCGCCCCTGCTCATCCTGCTCTGAGCCGTCAATCAGTCCCCCGTAGCATTCCGCCAGGTCGGCAACATAAACATCGTCGATCAACGCCGGAATGGTGACGAACTCCCATTCCCCCGGCACCTTGCCGGCCT
>CAZFHE010000086.1:0-1852 GCA_964518615.1 uncultured Dechloromonas sp.
CTGATTGCCATCGCGCAAATCGGTGCTCATCCAGACCGGCGCGCGCTCGATCACGCGCTTCGGCCATTGGCGGTCGACGAGATCGACCGGCGGAAAGGGGCGGTACTTGGAGGGCTTCGGCGGCGTCATGGCGGGACTCCCGGAATAATCGGATAAAGCCCATGGTACGCAAAAGCGGCGGGCAGGTGCTTGCGTTGTTTGCTCTAAAATCGCAGCATTCAGC
Source organism: uncultured Dechloromonas sp. (assembly GCA_964518615.1). GTDB lineage: Bacteria > Pseudomonadota > Gammaproteobacteria > Burkholderiales > Rhodocyclaceae > Azonexus. The sequence continues at coordinate 224 of CAZFHE010000086.1, forward strand.
AATTTAATTTCAGCAATCCTGTATTTGACAGATTATTATTTCTCCACCTGAAGAAATGGAAAAATATCATGCAACTCGACCGTTACGACCGGCAGATTCTCGAGCTGCTGCAACAAGATGGCCGCATCAGCAATCAGGAGCTGGCCGAGCGCATCGGCCTGTCGCCCTCGCCCTGCCTGCGCCGGGTACGGGCGCTGGAAGACGCCGGGCTGATCACCGGCTACCGCGCCCTGCTGGATGCGAAAAAACTCGGCCTCACGCTAATGGCCCTGATCGGCATTTCGATGGATCAACACACGCCCGAGCGCTTCGCCAATTTCGAACAAGCCATCGCCGACATCCCGGAAGTGCTCGAATGCCTGCTCATCACCGGCCAGCAGGCGGACTATCAGTTGAAAGCCGTGATCCGCGACATGGACGCCTATCAGGATCTGCTCTTGAAGCGCATCACCCGCATCGCCGGCGTCAGCGGCGTGCACACCAGCTTCGTGCTGAGGCGGGTGGTGGACAGAGGGGCGTTGCCGGTCGGCTGACAATCAGGGCCGTGGGCCGTAGGGCCGTAGGGCCGTAGGGCGCAATAAGCGCAGCGCATTGCGCCGGTCGAGTGGTCGAGCGCTCGATTCCAGCAGGATGGCGCAATGCGCTTTGCTCATTGCGCCCCACAAGCTACGCTTGCTAGCATCAACAAGGCGCTCACCACCCCAAGGATATAAGCCATGTCCGCCCTGCCGCTAGGCAAACCCGCCACTTACGAAGACCTGTTCGACCTGCCGCCAAACTTGGTGGGCGAAATTGTGCAAGGCGTGTTGCACACCCATCCCAGGCCAGCGCCAAAGCACGCGCGCAGCAGTTCAATGCTGGGCGTGGATTTGGGTTCTGGCTTCGACAAAGGCAACAGCGGCCCCGGCGGCTGGTGGATACTCGACGAGCCGGAACTCCACCTCGGCAGCGACATCCTCGTCCCCGATCTGGCGGGCTGGCGGCGCGAACGAATGCCAACCCTGCCTGACGCCGCATGGTTTGAACTCGCCCCCGATTGGGCGTGCGAAGTCCTCTCCCCCGGCACGATGCGCTTCGACCGCATTCAGAAAATGCCGCTTTACGCCGCCAGCGGCGTCAAACACATCTGGCTCATCGACCCGGAATTACGCACCCTCGAAGCCTTTGAGAACCACGATGGCCGCTGGACGCTCATCGCCACGCACGCCGACCAGGAACAAATCCGCGTCCCGCCCTTTGATGCCGTGCCGCTCGATCTGGGCGGCTTGTGGGCGTGATTGCGTCAACACAGAACCCGCAGCAAGGCGGGTTCTGTGTTGGAGGAGAGTTGTGATAATAATCGAGGCTGACCCCGTGTGACCGGACCCCGTGTGACCGACTGACCCCGGCCCTGTTGCTGAAAGCCTCCGCGCCTCGATTGAGCTACAATTAAGACACGAACCTGTAGGAGGCTAAATCATGGCTGCAACAGCATTTGTCCGGGCGCGGATTGATGAAACGCTAAAAAACGAAGCCGCCGCCGTGCTGGCTGACATGGGATTGACTGTCTCCGACGTGGTGCGCATTGCCTTGACCAAAATCGCCAAGGAAAAAGCCTTACCGTTCGAGATGCGCGTACCCAATGCGCTG
>CAZFHE010000087.1:0-21886 GCA_964518615.1 uncultured Dechloromonas sp.
CAGACGGCGGCGAAAATGGCCACCGATGATGCGCACGGTGTTCAATCGGCGACAGCGCTTGCTCCCTCGCCCCGCTTGCGGGGGGGGAGCAGGGGGTTCGCAAAGCATGCTTTGCGCCTACGGAACGGGCGCTGCCATGCAAGGCCGTGCCCTCCGGGTTGGGGTGAGGGGAACAAGGCTTGCCCTTCGCGCCTTGCGTCGATCAACCCTTTGCCCCTCACCCCGGCCCTCTCCCCACTGGCGCGGGGCGAGGGAGCAAGGCAGGCGTTCGTCCGGGAAAAGGCCAAAATCACGATGGATGCAAGGCCATCAATCCGCCGCCACCGTCACGATGCGCAGCGCCTGCGGCTGGACGTGACGGGCGAAGGCGGCCTTGATCTCGGCGGCGGTGACGGCCTCGACCTTTTCCTGGTAGCGGTCAAGGTAATCGAGCGGCAAGCCGTAGAAAGCGATGGTCGCGACGTTGTCGAGAATCTTGCGATTGCTGTCCAGGCGCAGCGGGAAGCTGCCGGTCAGATTGGCCTTGGCGGCGGCCAGTTCTTCCTCGCTCGGGCCTTCGGCGAGAAAGCGCTCCAGCACCTCGCGGCTCAGGCGGATGGCGTCCCTGGCCTGGCTGCGCTTGGTTTGCAGACCGATCTGGAAGGGGCCGGCCTGTTTCAGCGGCGAGAAGAAACTGTAGACGCTGTAGGCGTAGCCGCGCTTGTCGCGCACTTCCTTCATCAGGCGCGATACGAAGCCGCCGCCGCCCAGGGTGTAATTGCCGACCAAGAGCGGAAAGAAATCGGGATGGCCGCGCTCGATCGCCGGCAGACCGATATGGATATGCGCCTGGGTCGCCGGATGGGCGATGGCCGTGGAACCGCCCTTTCCAAGCGCCGGGGCGGGCGGCAAGGGCAGGGGCGCGCCGGGCGGCAGGCTCTTTGATATTTGCTCGGCGATTTGTGCCGCCTCCTCGCGCGACAGGTCGCCGACCAGCGTGATGCTCGCATTGGCTCCGGTGTAATGGCGGGCGTGGAAGGCGACGAGATCGTCGCGGCCCAGGGGGGCGACGGATTCGGGCGTGGCCTGGCGGCCATAGGGATGATCCGGATAGAGGGCGGCCCAGAAGGCTTTGCCCGCGATGCTGCCGGGCCGGGGCATGGCTTCCTTGAGGCCCGCGATGGCGCGTTCCTTTTCGCGTTCGAGGATGAGGGCGTCGAAGCGCGGCTGGGTCAGAACCGCGCGCAGGATGTCGATGCCGATGGCGCGTTTTTCCGGATCCGACAGGGTGCGCAGCGAGACGCTGGCGCGGTCGGTATCGGCGCCGCCGCCCAGTTGCGCGCCGATGTCGGCCAGTTCCTCGGCGATCGCCGTCTCGTCGCGCTCGCCAGCCCCCAGGTCGAGCAGCGAGCGGGTCAGGGCGGCGAGACCGGATTTGCCGGCCGGGTCGAACATCGAACCGGCGGCGAAGTCGACCTGGATATCGAGTATGGGCAGGCCGCGGCTGGCGACAAACTGGACGCGAGCGCCGGCCGCGGTGTTCCAGTGCTCGACAGGGATGCCGGCGGCAGCCGGCAGGGCGGCGAGAAAAATGAGGAATGCCGTCAATAGACGGAGAAGCGGGCGGAAAAAGGGACGGATCATGGCGCGGTTCATCAGTGGCGGGTCGGGGTGGTCGGGCGGCGCGGCTTGCTATCCAGGGCTTGCGGGTCGAGCACGCCGACGGTCAGCGCATCGTCGCTAAAATACTTGCCGGCCACCGCCTGCACATCGGCGGCGCTGACGGCCCGGAGTTTTTCCAGCATGCGGTTGAGCTGGCGGTAGGAGAGGCCGGCCGATTCGATCTGGCCGATTTCCATGGCCTGACCGAATAGCGAATCGAGCTTGTACACCTCGCTTGCCACCAGTTGCGCCCGGGCGCGCTTCAATTCGGCGTCGCTGACGCCATCCTTCTGCACGCGCTCGATCTCGGCGCGCAGCGCCCTTTCGAGCTCGGCCACCGTCCTGCCGGCGGACGGCGTGCCGGAAAGATAGAACATGCCCGGTCCGCGGGCGGTGTTGTCGTAGTCGATGCCGACGGTCAGCGCCACCTTGTCCTCGCGCACCAGTTTCTTGTTGAAGCGGGCGGCGTCGTGGCCATCCAGAATGGCGGCCAGCATTTGCAGCGCGTAAGGATCGCTGTCCTTGTCGATATCCTTCAGCGCCGGAGCCTTGTAGCCCATGATGATCACGGGCAGTTCAGCCGGGGCCTTGACCGTGATGTGGCGCGGCCCATCCTGGCGCGGCTCCGCGGTCGCCAGACGCGGCGGCAGCGGGCGCGCGGCGAGCGCTCCGTAATGCTTTTGCGCCAGCGCGAAAACCTCCTGGTGGTCGACATCGCCAGAAATCACCAGAAACGCGTTATTCGGCACATACCAGGCCTCGTACCAGGCCCGGGTGTCGGCGACGCTCATGTTTTCGAGATCGCTCATCCAGCCGATGATGGGCCGCCGGTAGGGATGGGCCAGGAAACCGACGGCATTCATCTGCTCGAACAGCTTGGCCTGCGGATTGTCGTCGGTGCGCATGCGGCGCTCCTCCATGACCACCTTGATCTCCTGCTCGAATTCCTGGGGATCGAGCGTCAGGTGGCGCATGCGGTCGGCTTCGAGTTGCATCATCTCTTCGAGCTTTTGTTTCGGGATTTGCTGGAAGTAGGCCGTGTAATCGCGGCTGGTGAAGGCATTGTCGCGCCCGCCGGCGGCGGCCACGCGTTTGCTGAATTCGCCCGGCCCGACGCTGGGCGTGCCCTTGAACATCATGTGTTCGAGCACATGGGCGACGCCCGAACTGCCATCGACCTCGTCCATGCTGCCGATCCGGTACCAGACCATATGCACGGCGGTCGGCGCGCGGCGGTCTTCCTTGACGATGACGCGCAGCCCATTGGCCAGCGTGGTTTCATAGGGATTGGCCAGGGCCGCGCCCATGAGCCAGGGGCAGAAGAGGAGGATGAGAACTTGAATTAGCATGCGCATGGGGAGTAGAGGCTTTCTGCTAGAATCCGGGGTTGATTTTTCGACTCGCGCGGCATCTTAACGGCTTGTCGCCTGCCTGTCAGCCAGCCCCGAGACCCCTGTCCCCATGTTTAGCTTCCTGAAAAAATCCGCGCCGGACGCCAACAGCGAATCCGCCGCCGCTCCCCTTGCCCCCGCCCCCTCGTGGCGCGAGCGCCTCTTCCAGGGGCTCGCCCGCACCCGCGCCCAGTGGGGCGGCAAGCTCAAATCCATTTTCGCCCGAGGCAAGGTCGACGACGAATTGCTCGAAGAATTGGAAAGCCTGCTGCTGACTTCCGACGTGGGCATCGAGGCGACCAACCATCTGCTCGACGAATTGAAAAAGGCCGCCAAGCGCGACAAGCTGGAGAGCCCGCAGGCCATCCAGCAGGCGCTGGCCCAGGCGCTGCTCGACATCCTGCAACCCCTGGAGCAGCTGCTCGAAATCAGCGGCCACAAGCCCTATGTGATCATGATCGCCGGCGTCAATGGCGCCGGCAAGACGACCTCCATCGGCAAGCTGGCCAAGTATTTTCAGAGCCAGGGCAAGAGCGTGCTGCTGGCCGCCGGCGACACCTTCCGCGCCGCCGCCCGCGAGCAATTGCAAACCTGGGGCGAGCGCAATAACGTGAAGGTCGTCGCCCAGGAATCGGGCGACCCGGCGGCGGTCATTTTCGACGCCATCTCGGCGGCCAAGGCGCGCGGCATCGACATCGTGCTGGCCGATACCGCCGGGCGGCTCCCGACCCAATTGCACCTGATGGAAGAAATCGCCAAGGTCCGCCGGGTGATTCAAAAGGTCGAGCCGGACGGCCCGCACGAGACCCTCCTGGTGCTCGACGCCAATATCGGCCAAAACGCTCTGCAACAGGTCAAGGCTTTCGACAAGGCGGTGCAGGTGACCGGCCTCGTCGTCACCAAGCTCGACGGCACCGCCAAGGGCGGCGTGGTCGCGGCGATTGCCCGCCAATGCCCGAAACCGATCCGCTTCATCGGCATCGGCGAACAGATCGACGATTTGCGGCCTTTTTCGGCGAAGGATTTTGTTGAGGCGTTGTTTGAGTAAACGTCACCAAGCGGAACCGTCTATAAATAGCTATTCACCCGGCAATTATGGATTGAGATGATTTCATTGCCGTTTCCTGTAGGGGCGCGGCATGCCGCGCCCCTACCATGTTTACCAAACCGCCATTCCAACCTTCCGGTGGCGTTGGGTGCGCTGCCTGTGTAGAATCGCGCACAAGGAGTCACACATGGCCACCAACCTAGCAATCGATCCGGACATCCTCGAACGAGCAGTTCAAGTCAGCGGCGAGCGCACGAAAAGAGCTGCCGTCACCAAGGCGCTACAGGAGTTCATTGCCCGCCGGGAACAGCAGCGTGTGGCGGATCTGTTTGGAAAATTCGAGTGGGATACATCGTTTGACTACAAGACGGAACGGTCGCGTAGCAAATGACCCTTCTCGTCGATACCAGTGTTTGGTCGCTGGCGCTCCGCCGCGACATTCAGGCAACCGAACCGCAGGTGCATCAACTCAAGAAGGCGTTGCTTGGTTCAGAAATCATCGTCACGACCGGGCTGATTCTGCAAGAACTCTTACAGGGTTTCCTCGGTCCCAAGGCGCAGACCCAGATTGTCGAACGGTTTGCTGCCTTGCCGCTCCTCCAGCCTGATCGGGATGACCACATTGACGCAGCGATCTTGCGCAACACATGCCGCCGTGCAGGCGTCCAACTCGCTACCGTTGACGCTTTGCTGGCACAGCTTTGTATTCGGCACGATGTGATACTGCTCACGACAGACAAGGATTTCACACGTGCTACTGAGCATTGCCCGCTCCGCGTATGGTCATCAATAGCCTGAGTTGCACTCAACCCGAACGAATTCGCCGCCGCCTTACCCCTCCTTATCCATGATCATCGCCAGCAACCTGACCAAGCGCTATCCCGGCGGTTATGAGGCCGTGCGCGATGTCAGTTTCGAGATCGAGGCCGGGCAGATGGTGCTGATCGGCGGCCATTCCGGCGCGGGCAAGACGACGCTGGTCAAGCTGATCGCCTCGATCGAGCGGCCGACCGCCGGCAGCCTGGTGGTCAATGGGCAAAACCTGTCGGCCCTGCGGCGCAGCGCCATTCCCTATGTGCGCCGGCATTTCGGCCTGGTTTTTCAGGATCAGAAACTCTTGTTCGACCGCAGCGCGCTGGATAATGTGCTGTTGCCGCTCTTGATCGCCGGCTTGCCGCGCCGCGACGCCATTCGCCGCGCTCAGGCGGCGCTCGACAAGGTGGGGCTGCTCGAACGCGAGAAGGCCAATCCCATCGCCCTTTCCGGCGGCGAGCAGCAGCGTCTGGCCATTGCCCGCGCCGTGGTCAATCGGCCGACCATCTTGCTGGCCGACGAGCCGACGGCCAATCTCGATCCCAAGTCGGCGCGCGCCATTCTCGATCTGTTCGCCGATTTTCATCGCGTCGGCGTGACCGTGGTCGTCGCCACCCACGATCAAAGCTGGATGGATTACTGTCATCCGAATGTGCTGACCCTGGACCAGGGGAGGCTCTTGTGAGCGCCTGGCTGATCCAGCACCGCGCCGCGATGGCCCTGGCCTTTGGCCGGCTGTTCGCATCCCCGATGAGCACCGTGCTCTCGCTCCTGGTCATCGGCATTGCGCTGACCCTGCCGGCCTTTGGCTATGTGCTGCTCGACAATCTGCGCGAACTCGGCAGCCGCGCGTCCGGCGTCAAGCAGATCAGCGTGTTCATGGAAACGGGCGCAAGCCGCGAGGAAGCCGCTGAAATCGAAAGCCGGCTGCGGGGGGCGGGCAAGCTCGACTGGCGCTTCGTGCCGCGCGAGGAAGCCTTGCAACGCTTGCAGCAAACCGAGGGCATGGCCGAAATCGTGGCGAGCCTGCCGCGCAATCCCTTGCCCGACGCCTTTATCGTCGAGCCGCAAGATACCGGGCCGGCGGCGCTCGAAGCCCTGAGCCGGGAACTCGCCGGCTGGCCAAAAGTCGCCCATGTGCAGCTCGATTCGGCCTGGGTCAAGCGCTTCGATGCCTTCCTGCGTCTTGGCAGGCTTTCGCTCGCCTTGCTGGCCGGGCTGTTCGCCGCCGGTCTGGTGGCGGTGACCTTCAACACCATCCGCTTGCAGGTCATGGCCCAGGCCGCCGAAATCGAGGTGGCGCGGATGATTGGCGCTACCGATGCCTTCATCCGCCGGCCCTTTTATTACTTTGGCGCGCTGCAAGGCGCGCTCGGCGGCCTTTTCGCCGCTCTCCTGGTGCTGGCCGGATTGCGTCTGCTGGCGGGGCCGGTCGGCGAACTCTCGGCGCTCTACGGGGCCGCGTTTACCCTGCACGCGCCGGTCGCCAGCGGAGCCGCCGCACTTTGCGTCGGCGGGGCGCTGCTGGGCTGGCTCGGCGCTCAGTTGTCGGTCAGCCTGTCGCTGCGCCGCTTCGACTGAGATGGGGCCGGCGTTGAGGCCGGGTTCGGCGGCAGCATCCCGATACAATTTCTCACTTTTTCCGGCAGAGGCTGCGGCTAAACTGGCGGCCATGTCCAAAGCCATCCTCCGCCTCGTTGCTTTGTCGTGCGCTCTGAGCCTGCCGGCCGCCGCCGCCGGGCTGGACGATCCTTTCGACACCGAGGCGATGACGCCCTTGCGGCCCTCGCCGCGACTGGCCGCCCGGGTCGGCGAGGCCCCCTGCGCCACGGCGCTGCCGGCAACGCCCTTGACCGCCATCGACGCCGTTGACCTCGCGTTATGCAACAACCCGCAGACGCGCGAAATCTGGGCCGCCGCCCGCGTTCAGGCGGCGCTCCTGGGCGTCGCCCAATCGGCCTGGCTGCCCAATCTGGATGGCCGCGCCGGGGCCAGCCGCAATTTTTCCGATAATGGCAATTACAACCAGCGCAATGCGGCGCTGACGCTTTCCTGGCTGTTGCTCGATTTCGGCCAGCGCGCCGCCAGCACCGAGAATGCACGGCAGTTGCTGGCCGCCGCCGCCGCGACTCAGGGGGCGGCGGTGCAGAGCCTGTTCCTTGCGGCCTTGCAGGCTTATTACAACGCGCAGGCGGCGCATGCCGCGGTGGCTTCGGCCATCGAGGCCGAGCGCTCGGCCCGCGAGAGTTTCAATGCCGCCGGTGCCCGCTACAGGGTGGGCGCGGGCACGCCAGCCGATAGCCTGCAAGCGCGGACGGCGCTGTCGCAGGCGGCGCTGACCCGCATCCGGGCCGAGGGCGAGGCGGCGAATGCGCTTGGCGTTCTGGCCAGTCTCATGGGTTTTTCTGCCCAGGAGCCCTTGGTCCTGGCCGAGTTTCGGGCTTTGTCGCCGGATGACGATCAGCAGCGCGATGTCGCGGCCTTGATCGACCTGGCCCGCGCTCGCCGGCCCGATCTGCGGGCGGCCGAGGCGCAATTGAAGGCCGCCGAGGCCAGTATTGATCTCGCGCGCGCCCAGGGCCGGCCAACGCTGAGTCTGGCGGCCGGGCCGAGCTGGCAGGAGATTGGCGGCGCGTCGAATCATGGCGGCAGCATTGGGCTGACCTTGAATATTCCGTTCTTTTCCGGGTTCGAGACGACTTACCGCGTGCGCTCGGCCCAGGCCCAGGCTGAAGTGCGAGCGGCGCAGCGCGACAGCCTCAATAACCAGATCGCGCTCGATGTCTGGCGCGCTTACCAGAACCTGAACACGGCGGGGCATAGCCTCCAGACGACCGCCGATCTGGTGGCCAGCGCCGAGCAGTCGGAACGCGTCGCGCTGGGGCGCTACAAGGCCGGCGTCGGCACCGTGCTCGAATTGCTGTCGGCACAGAGCGCGCTGGCCAATGCCCGCCTGCTACGCATCCAGGCGGCGCTCGACTGGCAGGTGTTCCGCGCCACGCTGGCCCAGGCCATGGGCGCGCTCGATTACACGCTGCTGCAACCGGCTCCAGAGGATAGACCATGAAACGAAGCGGCAAAATTGTTCTCGGGATCATTGTCGCCGCCGCGCTGGCTGGCGGCGGGGCGTGGTGGTTTCAGCAGCGCGCGGCGCAGAATCCGGAAAAGCGCTATCGGCTCGCGTCTATCGAAAGGGGCGCGATCACCCAGTCGGTGTCGGCCAACGGCACCCTCAATCCGGTGGTGCTGGTCAGCGTGGGCACCCAGGTGTCGGGCACGGTCAAGCGCCTCTACGTCGATTTCAACGATCCGGTGAAAAAGGATCAGGTGTTGCTCGAACTGGATGACGCCCTGGTGGCGGCGGCCGAGCGCCAGAGCGCGGCCAGCGTCCTCAGCGCCCAGGCGAGCCTCGATCTGGCGGAAGCCAATGAAAGCCGGATCAAGGCGTTGTATGCCCAGGAATTCGTCTCTCGTCAGGAATACGACCAGGCCCAGCAGGCGCTCAAAGCGGCCCGGGCGCAACTGGCCCTGGCCCGGGCGCAGAATGAGCGCGACCGGGCCAATCTCGGTTTTACCGTGATCCGCTCGCCGGTCGATGGCGTCGTCGTCGATCGCGTCGTCGATTTGGGCCAGACGGTGGCGGCCAGTTTCCAGACGCCGACCCTGATCAAGATTGCCCAGGATTTGTCTGAAATGTGCATCGACACCAGTTTCGCCGAGGCCGATATCGGGCTGATCCGCGAGGGGCAGAAGGTGCGCTTCACCGTCGATGCCTTTCCCAGCCGCAGCTTTTCCGGGGCCGTGCAGCAAATCCGGCTCAATCCGACCAGTCAGCAAAATGTCGTCACCTACAACGTCCGCATCAATGTCGCCAATCCGGAATTGATCCTGCTGCCGGGCATGACCGCCTACGTCAATATCGGCGTGCAGCAGCGCGATGACGCGCTGTTGCTTCCCAATGCCGCGCTGCGCTTCAAGCCGGCGGAGCCGATCGGCGCATCGCCCCCGGAGGCCGCCGCGCCCCAGGCTGGCGGCTCAGTCGGCGCGGAGGCTGCTTCGGCCTCGTCCGAGGGCGGCGGCGCGAAAGCTGGCGGGGGCAAGGGCAAGAAGCGCGACGGTCAGAGCGGCATGGTTCATGTGCTGCGCGATGGCGTCTTGCAGCCGGTCAATGTTCAACTGGGCATTACCGACAATCGCAGCACCGAGCTCATTGGCAGCGAGTTGCAAGTCGGCGATCGCGTCGTCACCGGCGAGAACAGCGTCCCCGCCAAGTCGCCGTCCAGCGTCGGCATGCGGATGTTCTGATGGCCGAGCCCGTGATCCGGGTCGCTGGCCTTGGCAAGTCCTACGCCACCGCCGCCGGCCTCTTTGATGCGCTCAAGGGCGTGAACCTGGAGGTTCATGAGGGCGAGTACATCGCCATCATGGGGCCTTCCGGCTCCGGCAAGTCGACCTTCATGAATCTGCTTGGCTGCCTCGATACGTCCACCCGCGGCGAATACTGGCTGGCCGGCGAGAATGTCGCGCATCTCGACAACGATGCCCTGGCGCGGCTGCGCAACCGCACCCTCGGCTTCGTTTTTCAGGGTTTCAATCTCTTGTCTCGCGTGAGTCTCCAGGACAATGTCGCGCTGCCGCTGGTCTATGCGGGCGTAGACAAGGAAACCCGGCGCGCCCGGGCGCGCCTCTTGCTCGACAAGGTGGGACTCGCCCGCTACGCCGAATCGCTGCCCAACCGAATTTCCGGCGGCCAGCAGCAGCGCGTGGCGATTGCCCGGGCGCTGGTCAATACGCCGCGCCTGATTCTCGCCGACGAGCCGACCGGCAATCTCGACAGCCACACCAGCGAGGAAATCATGCGCCTCTTTGATGCGCTCAATGCTGAAGGCATTACCGTCATCCTGGTCACCCACGAGCCGGATATCGCCGCGCATGCCAAGCGCCAGGTTCGCTTTCGCGATGGCGAGATTGTCGGCGATCACCTGACGGAGCCGGTCCCATGCTAAAGGCGATGCTCGGCGAAGCCTGGCTCGCGATGGGGGCCAACCGCCTGCGCGCGGCGCTGACCATGCTCGGCATGGTGATCGGCGTCGGCGCGGTGGTCATCATGCTGGCCATCGGCCAGGGGGCGCAGTACGCGGTGCAGCAGACCATCAGCACCATGGGCTCGAACCTCTTCATCATCCTCTCCGGCTCCTTTACCGCGTCCGGCGTGCGCAGCGGCTCGGGCGGCGGGCCGAGCCTGACCATCGCCGACGCCGAGGCCATCGGCGAACTCGAAGGCGTCGCCAACGCGGCGGCAACCCATCAGGGCGGCCGGCAACTGGTCTATGGGTCGCAAAACTGGAGCACGCAAGTCATCGGCACGACGCCCGGCTATCTTGATGCGCGCGCCTGGAATGTGGTCGGCGGCGCGGCCTTCGGTGATTCCGACGTGCGCTCGGCGACGCGCGTGGCGCTGGTCGGCAAGACCGTCGCCGAAAACCTGTTCGGCAGCGAGGATCCGGTCGGCAAGACGATGCGCATCCAGCAAAGCCCCTTCGTGGTCGTCGGCGTGCTCGGCCCCAAGGGGCAGAATCTCGACGGCCGCGACCAGGACGATACCGTGATCATTCCGCTGAGCACCGCCCAGCGCCAGGTGTTCGGCACGCCTTTTCCCGGCTCGGTGCGGATGATCATGGTGCAGGCCGAGTCAGCCGAGGGCATGGAGCGGACGATGGCCGACGTCACGGCCCTCTTGCGTCAGCGCCACCGGCTGCGCGAGGGCATGCCGGACGATTTCTTCATCCGCAACCTGTCGGCCGCCGCCGAATCGGAGGCCGAGACGACGCGCACCATGTCCATCCTGCTGGGCGCCATCGCCTCCATTTCGCTCCTGGTCGGCGGCATCGGCATCATGAACATCATGCTCGTCTCGGTGACCGAAAGGACCCGCGAAATCGGCATACGCATGGCCATCGGCGCGCGTCAGGCGGATATCCTGATGCAGTTCCTGCTCGAAGCCATCATTCTTTCTTTTGCCGGCTGTCTGCTCGGCCTCGTGCTCGGCCTGGCCATCGCAATCGGCATCAACGCCCTCACCGGCATGGTCGTGGTCATCTCCGGCAGCGCGGCCCTGGTCGCCTTCGCCGTCGCCGCCGCGGTCGGCATCTTCTTCGGCTGGTACCCGGCGCGCAAGGCGGCGCGCCTCGATCCGATCGAGGCCCTGCGCTACCAGTAATTGCCGTTCTGTTGATGGGGCGTTTGGAGCGCCCTAGGCTCGCTCGGCTTCCCAGCCCTTGCAGGCCAGCGTGACCGTGCGCGGCACGGGGCGCGCCCCCGTCCGGTATTGGCTGACCGTGCGGCGCGTCAGCCCGATGGCATCGGCGGCCGCCTTGAGCGACAGATGGTTGCGTTCCTGCCAGCGGCGGAATTCCAGCGTATCGACGCGACCGGCCTGCTCCAGCGCCATTTCCATGAGACGGTCGGCATCCAGTCCCTCGCCATTGGGCCACTCAAGGGTGTGACCCCAATCGGCGATCACGGCTGCCCGGAAAAAATCCGGATTCTTCAGATCGGCGAATACGGCAAAGCGTTCGGGCAGTTCTGAACAATCGACGCGCACGACCTGGCCGCTGGCATAGCGGATTTCCAGCGCCATGCCCTCCTGCGGCGTAACGGATTCCAGTCGATTCACTTGTGCCTTCATCGTCGTCACCTTGCTGGCGGGTTGTTCATCCGCGCCCATTCGGCGCGAATCGTTTCCTGGTTGGCTTGTACCCATTCCTTTGCCTGTTTCATTGCCATCTCCGGCACGCCGCTGTTGATGTCCGCGCCGTCAAGGTATACCACCGCCTTGCCGTCCGGATGCACGACATGAACATGTATCGGCGGATGCTCGTTGCCTTGTACCCGGATGAACCAATTGGCAGCGGAATGGAGTTTGCCCATGCCGCAAACGGTAGGGAAATAATTTCCCCGCGTCAAGGCCCGATCGTCGTCGCGACCGGCGGCAGGCGTTGCCAGCGTCCTTCGATCAAGCCTTCGATGGGCTGAAAGTCGGTCTTGTAGGCCATCTTGCGGCTGTTGGCGATCCAGTAGCCGAGATAGAGGTAGGGGAGATCAAGGGCGAGGCATTGCTGGCGCTGCCAGAGGATGTTGTAGATGCCGAAGCTGCTTTTCGGGACGTCCGGCTCGTAGAAGGTGTAGACCGAGGACAGGCCGTCGTCGAGGACGTCGATCAGGCTGACCATGCGGACGACGCCGGCTTCGGAGAATTCGATCAGCCGGGTGTCGACATGGCTTTGCAGCAGGAATTGCGCGTACTGCTCCTGGCTGTCGTTATGCATGCCGCCGCCCGGGTGGCGGGCCTCCTGGTAGCGGCGGTAGAGGGCGTAATGTTCTTCGCGAAAAACGAGCGAGCGTTCGCGCGGGATCAGAGCGCCGTGGCCTTTCAGGGCGCGCCGCTGATGGCGATTCAATTGCAGTTCGGCCGCCGGCAGGCGGACCGGAATGCAGGCGCGGCAGGCGTCGCAGTAGGGCCGGTAGGTGAAGATGCCGCTGCGGCGAAAGCCCGCGCGCACGAGCGAAGCGTAGATTTCGCTGTCGATCAGTTGGGCGGGCGCGGCCACTTGCGAGCGGGCCTGGCGATCGGCCAGGTAGCTGCACGGGTAGGGCGCGGTGGCGTAGAACTGGAGTAGCGAGAAGGGCAGGGCGGCGTCGTCGGGCAGGGCCATGATTACCATTCCCAGCCGTCGGTCGAGGCCGGCCACGGGCCGGGCGCGGCGTTTTCGACGATCAGCCTTTCCAGGCGGGCGAGAAACTCGGCGCGGGGAATTTCCCGTCCGCCGAGCGAGGCGAGGTGTTCGGTGCGCATCTGACAATCAATCAAGCCGGTTTGCCGGGCCAACAATTGGCGGATCAGGTGGGCGAAGGCGATTTTCGACGCGTCGCGCCGCCGGGAGAACATGGATTCGCCATAGAACATGCGTCCGATGGAAAGTCCGTACAGGCCGCCGACGAGCTCGCCGTCGGCATAGGTTTCGACCGAGTGCGCCCAGCCGAGTTCATGCAGGCGGCAATAGGCGGCCATCATGTCCGGGGTGATCCAGGTGTCGTCCTGGCCGGGGCGCGGCGCTGCGGCGCAAGCGGCGATGACGCCGGCAAAGTCGGTGTTGAAGCGCACGCAATAGCCGCCGCCGCGCAAGGTCCGGCGCAGCGAACGGGAGAGGCGGAATTCCTCGGGAAACAGCACCATCCTCGGATCGGGCGAGTACCACAGCGGATGCCCCTCGATGGCGCCCCACGGGAAAATGCCCCGGCGATAGGCGTCGAGCAGGCGCGACGCCGAGAGGTCGCCGCCGACGGCGAGCAGGCCGCCCATGTCCGCCCGGGCCGACGCGACCGGCGGAAAGGCGTCGAAGGGGCCGAGAGCGGGGATCATGGCGGGCGCGGCTCGACCGCGGGTGTGTTGGAGAGGATGGCGTCTGAACCAAAAAACGGCTGGATGGCCGTTTGCGCTCAGTCTTCTTCGCTGCCGAGTATGCGCCGCGCGCCGTTGTAGCGCTTGATCCAGTAGCTGCTTTCCATGCTCTCGATGCGCACTTCGGCGCCGGCGCGGGGGGCGTGCATGAAATGGTTGTCGCCCAGATAGATGCCGACATGGGAGAAGGCGCGGCGCATGGTGTTGAAGAAGACCAGATCGCCCGGTTTCAACTGGCTGCTGTCGATGCGCTGACCCACCTTGCTCATTTCGCTGGCGGTGCGCGGCAAGAGGGTGCCGATGCTTTCCTTGAAGGCCAGGCGGACGAAGCCGCTGCAATCGAGCCCGCTGTCCTCGTCGTTGCCGCCGAGGCGATAGCGGACGCCAACCAGCTTCAGGCCATGCAGGATGACATCCTGCGTGGCGTTGGTGTAACGTTGGAGGAAGGGCGTCGACTCCTCCGGACGTCCTTTCTCTTCCGCGGCCGCAACGGCGGCGGGGAGCGCGCAGAAGAGGGAGGAGGCCAGCAGGAGGGAAACCAGTGCCTTGGACATAGGGCCGAAATTTATTTGAAAC
Organism: uncultured Dechloromonas sp.; assembly: GCA_964518615.1. Lineage (GTDB taxonomy): Bacteria > Pseudomonadota > Gammaproteobacteria > Burkholderiales > Rhodocyclaceae > Azonexus. Next base: position 13,931 of record CAZFHE010000087.1, read on the forward strand.
CCGCCTTCCTGTAAAGACCTGATTTGCGCGCGGCGGCTATGTTCCAAGCGCCTGATCATGACTACAATCTATGACTTCTGCCGTGAGGGAACGATGAAATCATTCAAGGCATTGCGGATCGAGGAAGCGGACGGCAAGGTTCGCAGCGGCTTCGTCGACATGGACGAAAGCCAGCTCGATCCGGGCGAGGTGAGCATTCGCGTTGCCCATTCCAGCGTCAATTTCAAGGATGCGCTGGCGGCCACCGGCAAGGGCAAGATCATTCGCCGCTTTCCCTGCGTCGGCGGCATCGACCTTTCCGGCACGGTCATCGCCAGCGCCGATCCGCGCTTTGCCCCTGGCGATCCGGTCATTGCCACCAGTTTCGACATCGGCGTCGCCCATCATGGCGGTTATGCCGAAATCGCCCGCGTTCCCGGCGACTGGGTGGTGCCGCTGCCCGAGAGCCTCTCGCTGTTCGAGGCGATGGCGCTGGGCACGGCCGGTTTCACTGCGGCGCTCGGCATTATCCGGATGGAAGAAAACGCCCTCTCCCCGGACAAAGGGCCGGTGATCGTCACCGGTTCCACCGGCGGCGTCGGCAGCCTGGCCGTCGACATCCTGGCCCGGCGCGGCTACCACGTGGTCGCGCTGACCGGCAAGGCGGCCGAGGCGGATTACCTGAAAAGCCTCGGCGCAGCCGAGGTGATGTTGCGCCAGGATCTGGACCTCTCCAGGATCCGGCCGCTCGATCGCGCCCGCTGGGCCGGGGCCGTGGATAATCTGGGCGGCGATGTGCTGGCCTGGATCGCCAGCACGATGGAGCAGGGCGGCACGATCGCGAGCATCGGCTTGGCGGCGAGCATGACGCTCAATACCACGGTGGCCCCCTTCATCCTGCGCGGCGTCTCCTTGCTCGGGGTGGATTCCGGCTATATCCGCGAGCCGTATCGCCGGGGCGTCTGGCAACGCTTGGCCGATGACCTGCGCCCGCCGCATCTTCTGGCCATGACGCGGCGCATTGCCTTCGATCAACTGCCCGCCACCTTCGACGAATTCATCGCCGGGAAAGCCAAGGGGCGCGTCGTCGTGGATATCGCCGGGAGCTGACGTGGCGGAGTTGCCGCGCATTCTGGTCGTCGACGATTCGCGGGTTGTCCGCATGTCGCTGGTCCAGCAATTGAAGGCGGACTACGAGGTGCGCGAGGAAGGCGATGGCGAGGCGGCCTGGCAGACGCTGGTGATCGATCACGCCATCAGGGCGGTGATTTCCGACTTGCAGATGCCCAAGCTCAATGGCTATCAACTGCTCGAAAGAATCCGTTCGTCCAAGCTGCGCCGCCTGCAACTTTTGCCCTTCATTCTGCTTTCCGGCGAGGAAAGCGAGGAAGAGCGCATCGGCGCCAAGGCGCTTGGCGTTTCCGACTTTCTCACCAAGGGGGCGGGCAGCGCCGAACTCGCCACCCGGATCAAGAATCTGCTGGCGCTGAGCGAAGCCAAGGAGAATATCGAAAACGGCCGCGAGCAAATGGTTCAGGATCCGCTCAGCGGCTTGTTTACGCGCAAATACCTGGAGGTTCAGGTGGCGCAGGCGCTGTCGCATTCGCTCCGGCATCAGGTCGAAACCAGCCTCATGGTCATCGGCTTCGACGATTATGACGGCCTCGTCGACCGCCTGGGGCGCCCGGTCGTGACCGAGGTGGCCAATCGCTTCGCCCGCATGCTGGCCGGCAAGGTCCGCCACGAGGACAGCCTCGGCCATTTCGGCGATGGCCAGTTCGCCGTCGTGTCGCCGGGAACCGCCCCGAACTTCTGCTACACCTTCGCCGAGCGGGTCCGCGAGGCGGTCGAGATCAGCCGCCTGTCGGCTGGCGGCCACACCATCGCCGTCACCGTCAGTATCGGCATCGCCAGCATGCCCGGCGATGCCGTCGAATCGGCGGCCAGCCTGCTTGAACTGGCCGGCCAGCGGATGCAGCGGGCGATGGCCGGCGGCGGCAACCGGACCGAAGCCGGCGGCGTGCGCCCCATCACGCGGCCAATTTCGATCAACCATGCGCTGGAACTCCTGGCCGCCAGGCGTCCCGACCCTGTGCGCCCGCACGCCGAGAGCCTGGCGCGGCAATTGCTGCCGCTATTGCGGCTGATCGACAAGGAACTGGGCTTGGCGCTACCGCTCTCCGAGCTCGAGCGCCGCTTGGGCGAACGCAATTCGTCAAGAAGGTAGTTGTTGGTCATTTTGGCTCCGGGGACGCCAGGAATCCGCTGCCTGGGGGCGCTGACGGGAGCCGGTGCTAAAATTCAGCCCGCCTCTTCCCTACCCGTATGTCCGCCAATGATTTACGAAACCGTGGCTGCTGTCGATCTGGGTTCCAACAGCTTCCGCCTGCAAGTCGGACGGGTGGTCGATGATCAGATCTATGAACTCGATTCGCTGAAGGAGCCGGTGCGCCTGGCTTCCGGCCTGACCGCCGACAAATTGCTCGACGACGCGGCCCAGGAGCGGGGCCTTGCCGCCCTGCGCTTGTTCGGCGAACGCCTGCGCGGCTTCGATGGGGGCGCGGTGCGGGCGGTGGCGACCAATACCCTGCGCGTTGCGAGGAATGCCGAGGATTTTCTGCCCCTGGCCGAGGCGGCCCTCGGCTTTCCCATCGAGGTCATCGCCGGGCGCGAGGAAGCGCGCCTGATCTATATCGGCACCTCGCATACCCTGCCCCTGGCCGATCATCGCCGCCTGATCGTCGATATCGGCGGCGGATCGACCGAATTCATCATCGGCAAGCGCCACGATCCGCAATTGATGGAATCGCTGTACATGGGCTGCGTCAGCCATACGCTGCGCTATTTTCCCGATGGCCGGATCGACAAGAAGCGCTTGCGCGAGGCCGAAGGGGCGGCGGCCCGGGAAATCGAGCTGATCGCCCACGACTACCGGCGTTTCGGCTGGAAGGAAGCGGTCGGTTCCTCGGGCACGGCGCGCGCCATTGCCGACATTCTCGAATTGAACGGCCTCAATCCCGGCAGCGAGAGCGGCATTACCCGCGCGGGCCTCGATCGCCTGCGCGCCTTGCTGGTCAAGGCCGGCTCGGCCGAGGCGCTCGATCTGCCGGGCGTCAGGGGCGACCGCCTGCCGGTGCTGCCGGGCGGCGTCGCCATCATGGCGGCGGTGTTCGCGGAACTGGATATCGAGCGCATGAGCTACGGCGACGGCGCGCTGCGCCTGGGCGTGCTGTACGACTTGCTCGGGCGCTTTCATCATCACGACATGCGCGATGCGACGGTGGCGCAGTTTGGCCGCCGCTATCAGGTCGAAAGCGATCAGGCCGAGCGGGTCGAGGCCACGGCCCTGGCGGCGCTGGTCCAGCTGAGCGCTGGCGAGCCGGCCGAGGCCGATCGGCAGCTTTTGTCGTGGGCCGCGCGCCTGCACGAAATCGGCATTTCCATTGCGCATAACGCCTATCACAAGCATGGCGCTTACATCCTGAGCTACGCGGACATGCCCGGTTTTTCCCGGAAGGACCAGACGCGGCTGGCCATGCTGGTGCTTGGGCATCGCGGCAAGCTCGACAAGCTCGCCGGGCTTCTCCCCGGCGATGGCCTCTGGCGTCTTGTTTTCTGCTTGCGCTTGGCCGTGCTGCTCCACCGCACGCGCGAGGACCGCGCCTTGCCGGTCTGGGGGGTCAGGATGCGCGGCGACGGCTTTCAACTCGACCTGCCGGGGGACTGGCTGGCCGCTAATCCCCTGACGGCGGCGGCGCTCGCCGAGGAAAGCGCGATCTGGCGTCAGAGCGGGCGCGCTTATGCGCTCAAGGCGAAAAACCCGCGAGGGGCGGCATGATAGCCCCCCCCCGATTGCATCTGGCGTCGGGGCAGGCGGTTTTGTCCGGCCATTGGACGCTGGCGGCGATGCTGCCGGAACTGGAGACCCTTCGCCGGCAATTGGCAGCGGCCGGGGAGGGGGCGAGGGCTTGGGATTTGTCGCGCCTGGAGCGGTTGGATAGCGCCGCCGCGGTGCTGCTGTGGCGCACTTGGCATAATGCCTGGCCGGATGATCTCGACATCTTGCCGCTGCACCGCCAAGTGATAGCGCGCGTCGCCGAGCTGCCGCCGACCATGCCGGCTGTTCCGCCGCGGCCCTTCAACCCGGTCGAAGCGCTTGGCCGTCAGGTGTTGCGCCTCTTCGTCCATGCCCAGGGCATGATCGCGCTGTTTGGGCAGATGCTGCTCGATATCGTCCATTTGGCGCGCCATCCGCGTGAATTCCCGTTGCGCGAACTGTCGGCCAATATGTATAAGGCCGGGGCGCAGGCGCTGATGGTCACGGCCCTGGTCGGCTTTCTGATCGGCGTCACCCTGAGCTATCTGTCGGCCCTGCAATTGCGCAGCCTGGGGGCCGACATGCTCATCGTCAATATTCTGGGCATCGCGATTATTCGCGAGCTCGGGCCGGTGCTGGTGGCGGTGCTGGTCGCCGGCCGCTCCGGTTCGGCGATGACGGCGCAAATCGGCGTGATGCGCGTGACCGAGGAAATCGACGCCCTGTCCGCCATGGGCGTATCGCGCAGCCTGCGCGTGGTCTTGCCGAAAATCATTGGCCTCACCCTGGCGATGCCGCTGCTGGTGTTGTGGACCTCGGCGGTTGCGCTCCTTGGCGGCATGCTGGCGGCGCTAATGCAACTCGATTTGTCGCTGCATTACTTCATCGAGAGCCTGCCGCGCACGGTGCCGGTGGCCAATCTCTATATCGGGCTTGGCAAGGGCCTCGTCTTTGGCTTCGTCATCGCCCTGGTGGCCTGCCATTTCGGCCTGCGCGTGCGCCCGGACACAGAAAGCCTCTCGACCAACACCACCCGTTCCGTGGTCACGGCCATCACCTCGGTGATTCTGGTCGATGCGCTATTCGCCATCTTTACCCGCCATCTGGGCGTGCCGACGCTATGAGCCCGGCGCCCATCATCGAATTGCGCGGCCTCGGCACGCGCTTTGGCGATCAGGTGATTCATCGCGATATCAATCTTCGCGTCGAGAGCGGCCAGATCCTCGCCCTGATCGGCGGCTCGGGCAGCGGCAAAACCACGCTGTTGCGAGAAATTCTCGGCCTCTTGCAGCCCTCCGAGGGCAGCGTGCATCTTTTTGGCGTCGATCTCGCCGACCCCGACAGCCAGCGCCAGCGCGCGGTGCGCAGGCGTTTGGGCATGCTCTTCCAGCAAGGGGCGCTGTACTCGGCGCTTTCGGTATTCGAGAACATCGCCTTTCCGCTTCGCGAGCTGCGCTGCCTCGATGAGGACTGGATTGCCCGCCTCGTCCATCTCAAGCTCGACATGGTGGAAATGGGGCCAGAGCATGCGAGTCTGATGCCGGCTGAACTCTCCGGCGGCATGGTCAAGCGCGTGGCGCTCGCCCGGGCGCTTGCCCTGGAGCCGGAACTCTTGCTGCTCGACGAGCCGACCGCCGGCCTCGATCCGCGGCGCAGCAAGCATTTCGTCGCGCTGATCGGGGCGCTGCAACGGGCGCTGGGCCTCACGGTGATGATGGTCACGCACGATCTGGAAACCCTCTCCGGCTTGGCCAGTCACGTCGCCGTCCTCGCCGAGCAGCGCTTGATCGCCTGCGGCCCGGCCGCCGAGGTCGTGGCGAGCGATCATTCCTTCATCCGGGAATTTTTTGCCACCGGGCCGGCGGAAACTGCTTTAATGGCCGCTCATGGAGAATAAGTCGCATGCCTTCATCGTCGGGCTGTTTACCCTGCTGCTGCTGGCCGCCGGCGTACTCGCCATCTATTGGCTCGGCGGCGTCAGCGAAGCCACCGACGATTACATCGTCGTCACCCGGCAGAATATCGGCGGCCTGAATCCCCAGGCCCAGGTGCGCTATCGCGGCATCCGCGTCGGCAAGGTCAGCGACATCCGGATTGATCCGCGCGATCCGGGCAATATCCTGATCACCGTCTCGATCAGCCGCGACATCCGCCTGACCCAGGGCACCGTCGCCAAGCTCGGCTATCAGGGCGTCACGGGCTTAGCGCACATCCTGTTGCTGGAAAGCGGGCGCGACGCCGATCCCTTGCCGCCGAATCCCGCCGCCCCGCCGCGCATCGCGATGATCCCCTCGCTGGTCGATGAACTCGGAGAGAGCAGCACGGCCACCCTGCGCGAGATGCGCGAGCTCCTGGCGAGCCTGGACGCCGTATTCAGCGAAGAAAACCGCGTCCATCTCGCGGCGACCCTGGCCAATCTGAATGCGGCTTCGGCGGGCATGGCGCCTGCGCTGGAAAATCTCGATCTGACTCTTTTGCAAATGCGCAAGCTCTTCGACGATCGCAATGTGAATCACCTGTCGCAGGCGCTCGCCGAAGCCGGTCCGCTGCTGGCCGAGGCCCGCACCGCCATCGGCGGGATACGAGAGGTGAGCGCCCGGCTCGATATCGCCATCGGCGACCCGAGCGACAAGGGCGCGGCGGCCTTGATACCGCGTCTGAACGAGATGGCCGGCGATATCTCGATGGCCGCCCTGCGCTTGAGCCGGGTGCTGCGCACCATGGAAGATTCGCCGCAGGGGCTCCTCTTCGGCGCGCCGCCCCAGCCGCCCGGCCCGGGCGAGCCGGGCTTTTCCGACAGAGAGGAACCCTAGTCATGCGCATTCTGCTCCTGCTTTGCTTTTCCGCCCTGTTGGGCGCTTGTTTCCCGCTGGGCCAGCGCAGCGAAGGCGGCATGAGGCTCCTCGATTTCGGAACGCCGCCATCGCCGCTCCAGGAAGCCGCCGGGCGGCCCGTCAATGCGCTGGTCGAAGTCGGGAAGCCGCAGTGGCAAGATGGCCTCGGCATCCGTTATCGCCTGAGTTATCAGGATGCCTCGCAAGTGCGGGAATATGCCCGTTCGCGCTGGGCCGGGCCGCCGGCCCGCCTGGTCGAGCAGCGCCTGAGGCAGCGCCTCGATCTGTCGAGCGCCGGGCAGCGTCGCGGCCAGTGCGTGCTGCGCATCGAACTCGATGAATTCAGTCAGGTTTTCGCAAGCCCGAACGACAGCATCGGCCTCTTGCAAGGCCAGGCTTTCTGGCTCGATCCGGCGCGCCGGCCGCTGGCCGAGCGGCGCTTGTCGATCAGCAGCCCGGCAGAGGCGGCCAATGCCAGCGGCGGCGTGGCGGCGCTGCAAGCCGCCGTCGATCAACTGGCCGGGGAGCTACTGGCCTGGGAAAGCGAACTGGCGGCGGGCGGTCAAATCCGGGCCTGCCGGGAATAGATGGCGGCGAATCGGTGGCGATGCCGGCGGGCAGGGCGATTGCGCGGCCCGCGTCTTGGCGAGGCTTGACAGTCTTATTTTCCATGCGACACAGTGTGACGCTTCTGTGAAATTGAGCGAAAGCCTGTCGGACAGGCGTTTCGAGTTGTTTGGTACAGAACCCTTCGAGCAAAAAAGGAGAGCGCAGTGAAGATTTTGGTTCCCGTGAAACGGGTGGTGGATTACAACGTCAAGATCCGGGTCAAGGCGGATGGCTCGGACGTGGATCTCGCCAACGTCAAGATGAGCATGAATCCCTTTGACGAAATCGCCGTGGAAGAAGCGGTGCGCCTCAAGGAAGCCGGCATCGCCACGGAAGTCGTCGCCGTTTCCTGCGGCGTTGGCGCTTGCCAGGAAACCCTGCGCACCGCGATGGCCATCGGGGCCGATCGCGGCATCCTGGTCGAAACCGACGCCGAACTTCAGCCCCTTGCCGTCGCCAAGCTCTTGAAGGCCCTGTGCGACAAGGAACAGCCCCAACTCGTCGTCTGCGGCAAGCAGGCCATCGACGACGACGCCAACCAGACCGGGCAGATGCTGGCCGCCTTGCAGAACTGGCCGCAAGCCACCTTCGCTTCCAAGGTCGTCGTCGCCGATGGCAAGGCCACGGTGACCCGCGAAATCGACGGCGGCCTGGAAACCCTCGCCATCAGCCTGCCGGCCGTGATCTCCACCGACCTGCGCCTGAATGAGCCGCGCT
>CAZFHE010000088.1:0-3551 GCA_964518615.1 uncultured Dechloromonas sp.
GTGGGAAGTGCTCGGCGTCAACAGCAAGGTGCAACTGGCCGAACTGGAGCGCCAGCACCAGCGCAACCTGGCAGGGCTTCTGCTGGTCGCCGGCGTGCGTCTGGCCGATCCGGAGCGCATCGACATTCGCGGCGAGCTCAAGCACGGGCGCGATGTCGCCATCGACGTGGGCTGCGTTTTTGAAGGCCGGGTCGAACTCGCCGACGCCGTCGAGATCGGCCCCTATTGCGTGCTGAAAAATGTCAAGGTCGGCGCCGGTACGCGCATCGCCGCCTTCTGTCATTTCGAGGACGCGGTGATCGGCCCGGACGGCGTGCTCGGCCCCTATGCCCGGCTGCGTCCCGGCGCCGAATTGGGGCCGGCGGTGCATGTCGGCAATTTTGTCGAGATCAAGAAGAGCATCATCGGCGCGCAGTCCAAGGTCAATCATCTCGCCTACATCGGCGACGCCGAGATCGGCCAGCGGGTCAATGTCGGCGCGGGAACCATCACCTGCAATTACGACGGCGCCAACAAATTCAAGACGGTGATCGAGGACGACGCCTTCATCGGTTCCGACACCCAGCTCGTCGCGCCGGTGCGCGTCGGAGAGGGGGCGACGCTCGGGGCCGGCACGACGCTGACCCGCGATGCGCCGCCCGGGAAGCTGACCCTCTCCCGATCCCGGCAGATCACCTTGAGCGGCTGGCAACGTCCGCAGAAAGCCAAGCCATGATGGATGCCTGGTTCCTCGTCTTTATTTTCACCGTCGCCATCCTGATTGCCGTTGGCGGCGCGCTGGTGCTGGTCGGCTATCTCGGCACCCTGCCGGCCTCCTTCGATCATGGCTGGCCTTACTGGCTGCCGGCGATGCTGCTGCCGGTGGCCGGGCCGTTGTGGTTCGCCGCCCGCCACTGGCGCGATTTCTCGCGGCCCGGCAAGCAATTGCTGTTCGGGGTGCTGTTGCTGGCGCTGGCGGTGGGTCTGCTCTATGGCGCGGGCCCCTATTTTGTCGACCGGATGGCTGCGGGTCTCAAATAACTCATTGATTTGCTAACGCACAGGGAGAACATGATGTCGAAAACCACCACCGAGACCCTCCGTTCCATTGCCCTGGTCGGCCACGGCGCGGCCGGCAAGACCTCTCTGGCCGAGGCCATGCTCCATGCCGCGGGCGCTATCGCCGCGCGCGGCAGCGTCGACAGGGGCAGCACCGTTTGCGATTACGATCCCCAGGAGAAAGAGGGCGGCCATTCGCTGCAATCGGCGGTGGCCGGTTTTTGCCATGAAGACACCCGCGTGCATCTGATCGACACGCCGGGTTACCCGGATTTCGCCGGCCAAGCCATTGCCGCGCTGGCCGGGGTCGATACCGCGCTGATCGTCATCAATGCCCAGACCGGCATCGAACTGATGACCGAGCGCATGATGCGCCATGCCTTGGATCGCAAGCTGTGCCGGATGATCGTCATCAACAAGATCGACGCCGAGAATCTCGATCTGCCCGGTCTGGTGGCCGATATTCGCGAGCGCTTCGGCAAGGAGTGCATGATTCTCGACCTGCCGGCGCATGGCGGGGCGGATGTCGTCGAAGTGCTCGAACACGATGCCGGCGCCGCCGCTTTCGCCTCCGTCGCCGCCGCCCACCGGGCCTTGATCGACCAGATCGTCGAAGAGGACGAGGATTTGCTCGCCCGTTATCTGGAAGATGGTGCGGACCCGAGCCTCGCCGATCTGCACGCCCCCTTCGAGAAGGCGCTGCGCGAAGGGCATTTGATCCCCATTCTCTTTACCTCGGCCAAGACCGGCGCTGGCATTCCGCAATTGCTGCATGTGCTGGCGACGCTTGCGCCCAATCCCGCCGAAGGCAATCCGCCCCTCTTCTATCGCGGCGAGCCGGGCGGTGCGTCCGAGCCCTTCACCGCCCGGCCGGATGCCGGCTTGCATGTGCTGGCCCACGTTTTCAAGGTGGTGGTCGATCCCTACATGGGTAAGATCGGCGTTTTCCGCGTGCATCAGGGCACGATGAAAAAGGACATGCAGTTGTTCGTCGGCGACGGCAAGCGGCCCTTCAAGGTCGCCCACCTCTACCAGTTGCAGGGCAAGGACACGGTCGAGGTCGACGAATTGGCCCCGGGCGACATCGGCGCCATCGCCAAGGTCGACGAAATCGCCTTCGACAGTGTGCTGCACGATTCGCACGACGAGGACCACATTCATCTGGTGCCGCTGGAATTTCCCAAGCCGATGGCCGGCCTGGCCGTGGAAACCAAAAAGAAGGGCGACGAGCAGCGCCTGTTCGACATTCTCAACAAGCTGGCCATGGAGGATCCCACCTTCGTCGTCGAGCGCCATCCGAGCAGCAACGAAACAGTCATCCGGGGCCTGGGCGAAATTCACCTGAAATCCAAGCTGGAAAAAATGGCCAGCCAGTTCAAGCTCGAAGTCGACACCCAGCCGCCCAGCATTCCCTATCGCGAAACCATCACCGCGCCGGCCGAAGCCATGTACCGGCACAAGAAACAATCGGGCGGCGCGGGCCAGTTTGGCGAAGTGCATCTGCGCATCGAGCCCAAGGGGCGCGGTGAAGGCTTCGAGTTCATCGACGCGGTCAAGGGCGGCGTCATACCCGGCGTCTTCATGGCCGCCGTCGAAAAAGGCGTGCGCCAAGGCCTCGAAGGCGGCGTCGTCGCCGGCTACGAGGTCGAGGATCTGAAAGTCACCGTCTACGACGGCAAGACCCACGCCGTCGACGGCAAGGAAGTGGCCTTCACCATCGCCGCCCGCAAGGCGGTCGTCGAAGCCATAAGGGGCGCACGGCCCATCGTGCTCGAACCCATCGTCAATATCGAGATCGTCGTCCCCGAAGCCGCCATCGGCGACCTGACCGGCGACCTCTCAAGCCGTCGCGGCCACATCACCGGCACCGACGGACGCGGCCACGGCATGGCCGTCATCAGCGGCGAAGTGCCGCTGGCCGAACTCAACGACTACCAGTCCCGCCTCAAATCCCTGACCGGCGGCCAAGGCAGCTACACCATCGAATTCGCGCGCTACGCCGCCGTGCCGCCCAATGTGCAGCAACAAATGGCGAGCAAGTTCCAGTTGCAGGATGAGGAGGAGTGAGGCTTGGATGAAGCTGTCCGGGAGAAACTGGCTTTCAAGATGTGCCAATGGAAGCTGTTTCTTCTGGCGCTCTTTTGCGTAATTGCCTTTGGGATCGCGACGCTCTCCCCTGATGACGAATACTTCAATCTCAAGCGCTGGGCTGCCATCGTCAGTTCCGTCGTATTGGGACTCAGGGCTTTCTTTCTCATGGCCGTAGAGGATGCATCGTTGCGGCTGGATAGCGAGGGTTTCGAGAAGCCGGGGGAGTTGATCGGGCAGGTTCGAATTCGCTGGGCTGACATCGAGTCAATCCGTCTTTCCTGGTTTCGCACGGGCATCTCGATACGCTACAAGGATGCCCGTTACCGGCGCGTGCTCGTGATACCCAACCTTTACGAAACCCCTATTGACGAACTGTGCGAGAAAATGAACGAGTGGCATGCGCGGTTTGGGCGCGCCATTAC
>CAZFHE010000089.1:0-5021 GCA_964518615.1 uncultured Dechloromonas sp.
CCCATGATGGTGCCGGTGGTGCCCATGCTGGAGACGAAATGGGTGACTTTCCCGAGGGTGTCGCGCCAGATTTCCGGGCCCGTGCCTTCGTAATGCGCAAGCGGGTTATCCGGATTGCCGAATTGGTCGAGGATGATGCCCCGGCCTTGGTCGCGCATTCTCCCGGCGACATCGCGGGCAAGTTCCATGCCGCCCTCCCGCGGGGTCAGCACCAGTTCGGCCCCGTAGGCGCGCATGCTCTGGCGGCGCTCGACGCTCTGATTCTCGGGCATCACCAGAATCATCCGGTAGCCCTTGATGGCCGCGACCATGGCAAGCGCGATGCCGGTATTGCCGGAGGTCGCCTCGATCAATGTATCGCCCGGCTTGATGTCGCCCCTCGCCTCGGCGCGGACAATCATCGACAAGGCCGGCCGATCCTTGACCGAGCCGGCCGGATTATTGCCTTCCAGCTTGGCGAAAAACACATTGCCGCGCCCCGCGTTCTCCGCGCCCGGCAGGCGCGTCAGACGAACGAGCGGCGTGTTGCCGACAAAATCCGCCAGGGATTCACGCATGCTGATTCAGCCACTCGATGTATTGGCCGACGCCTTCTTCCACCGTCGCCATCGGCGCATCGTAGCCGGCCGCGCGCAGACGGGCGAGGTCGGCCTGGGTGTAGGCCTGGTACTTGCCCTTCAGCGCCTCGGGAAAGGCGACGTATTCGATGAGGCCCTGAGCGCGCATCTCATCCAGGCTCAGGGCCGCCTCGCCGCGAAAGCGGCGGCAGCCATTGACGGCGGCGACGGCGACATCGTTGAAACTCTGCGCCCGGCCGGAGCCGAGATTGAAAATGCCGGATTTCTCCGGATGGTCGAGGAAGAACAAATTGACCCAGGCGACATCGCCGACGAAAACGAAATCGCGCATCTGGCCGCCATTCTCGTAACCGTGCGAGGCTTCGAACAGCTTGACCCGGCCTTCGCTCATAAACTGCTTGTAATGATGGAAGGCGACCGAAGCCATGCGCCCCTTGTGCGTCTCGCGCGGGCCATAGACATTGAAATAGCGAAAACCGACAATCTGCGACGACGCCCCCCTGGCCAGCCGCCGGCGGACGATCTGATCGAACAGGAATTTCGAGTAGCCATACACATTGAGCGGCCCTTCGTTCTGCCTATCCTCGCTAAACACGCTGGCCGCGCCATAGGTCGCCGCCGACGAGGCATAGAGAAACTGCACATCCTGATCCTGGCACCAGTCGAGCAGAATGCTCGAATAGCGAAAATTGTTCTCCATCATGTAGCGGCCATCGGTCTCCATCGTGTCGGAACAAGCGCCCTCATGGAAAACGGCCTCGATCTCGCCATCGAAATGACCGGCCTGGATGCGCTCGATGAAATCGTGTTTGTCGAGGTAATCGGCGATCTCGCAGTCGATCAGATTCTTGAACTTGTCGGCCCGGGTCAGGTTATCGACGGCGATGATGTTGGTGACGCCGCGCTCGTTGAGCGCCTTAACGATATTGGACCCGACAAATCCGGCCGCGCCGGTGACGATGGTATACATGGAGTTTCCTTAGTTCTGTCGTGTAACTTTCGCGCCGCCGCCCCCACCCTAGCCCTCCCCCGCAAGCGGGGGAGGGAATCGGCTCCTTCCCCCGCCTGCGGGGGAAGCTTGGGATGGGGGCGAGCTTCGTTTCTAATTTTCAGATAATCGTTCAAAAACAATCCGACGCTGACCCATTTGACCCACTTAACCCCCGCCGCCTCACCGCGGCGGGAAGCCGGCTAGATGATTTTCAACATCGATCCAATTTTCACCGTCATGCGCCAAAGCCATATTCATCTGGCCCCGACAGCCAAGGATTGAAAAGATCAAGCCCCAATGACTCAAAATCCTTGATATTGCGCGTTGCCAATACCGCTCCATGCTGAAGGCAAATCGCCGCGATTTGGGCGTCGGCCATACCGATGGGCCGCCCCAGCGACTGTCGATGCTGGACAAGCTGCGCGTAATGCACCGCTGATTCCGCATCGAAGGCTAAAAGACGCCCCTGAAAATCCTCCTTGAGCATGGCCTCGGTGGTATCCAGCATCTGCTGCTTGCGCTTGCCCTCCGGCAAACGCGCAATACCCCAGAGAATTTCCGCCACGGAAACGGCTGTCAAAAAAAGATCACCGGCGAACTGTGCGTCCACCCATGCTTGCACCCGCCCATCCGGGCTGGCGCGCATCAGTTCCGATGCGACGTTGGTATCGAGAACGATCATGCTTCCAGATTTGCAGCACGGGGCGCATCGTTGCGCGCGGGCAATTCCAGATCAAGAGCGCCAACGGCCTTGAAGCGCTGATGAATCTTGCTGCCCAAATTCTTGGCCTGTCTTGATTGGTCGAGTGCCTGGCGCAAAATGCAACGTGCCTCTTCTTCCATGGAAAGCCCGTGGCGAGCCGCTTGCAAACGCAAGCCGGCCTTCAATTCATCGTCGATATTGCGGATGGTAATGCTTGCCATGATGCCCTCGCCTGCAATCAATGATGTCGTTGAAATCATAGCATGACGGCTTTTGCGCGATGCCGCGCTTCAAATCCTCATCACCAGATCCGTATATTTCTCAAGTTGCCCGTCAGCCGTTACCAGCCGCAAGGGCTCCGTCATCGCCTGCGCAATCAGCAGGCGGTCGAAGGGGTCGCGGTGGATGTCCGGCAGATGGCGTGTATAGGCGGCGTGAGCGGCGCGTACCGGGAGTTCCAGAAAACCGCTATTGGCTATTTCATTGACGAGCAAGTCAATATCGACATCGAGTTTGCCAATTCCCGCCTTGATCGAGGCTTCCCAAATGCTTGCGCTGCTGATGAAAACTTCGTCGGCAGCGCATATGAGCGAACGGGCTTTTTTCGAGAGCCTGGGGTCGTCACCCACCGACCACAGAAATACATGGGTATCGAGCAGAAGCCGCACCATCGCCCCTCAAATCCGGCCTTCAAATGCGGCCTTCAAATGCGGCGATGAGATCATCGGGCAGGGCTTCGTCAAAATCATCGGCAATCCGCATTTGGCCTTTGAGTCCGCCAAAGCGCCGAACCGCCTTTTCCCGCTCGATGGGCACCAGACGCGCCGCCGGAACGCCCGCCCTGGCGATCACGATTTCCTCGCCCCTCGCAACCGCTTCAACGAGGCGCGAGAACTGGGTTTTTGCTTCGTGAATGTTCAGGGTTTGCATGAGCCTTGCCCAAGATGGATCCGAATTAGTCCATGTTAGTCCATGCGGGAGAAGAAGACAACACGCCGCGCAGGCCGGAATAAATACCGACGCCCTCCCCCGCAGTCAGGCAGCGTCAATAGACGGGTCGCAAGCTTGCAGGGGCATGGCGGCCGGAAATCACATGGCGCCGGCAATTTCTTCCCGAGTCACGACCGCCGTCCCCAGCTTGCCGACGACGATGCCGGCGGCGATATTGGCGACGCGGATGGCTTCGGCCCAGTCGGCGCCGGCGGCGAGCATGACGGCCAGCGTGGCGATGACGGTGTCGCCCGCGCCGGACACATCGAACACTTCCCGCGCCTTGGCCGCCTGGTGGTGCCTCTCACCGTCGGCGAACAGGGTCATGCCCTCTTCGCTGCGGGTCACCAGAAGCGCCTCGATGCCGAGTTCGCCGCACAGGCGGCGGGCCTTGTCGGCCAGTTCCTCTTCGCTGCGCCAACTGCCGATGATTTGCTTTAGCTCCGCGCGGTTGGGCGTGATCACCGTCGCCCCGGCGTAGCGCGACCAGTCGTCGCCCTTGGGATCGACCAGCACCGGCTTGTCGGCGGCGCGGGCGATGCGGATCATTTCGGCGATATGGGTCAGGCCGCCCTTGCCATAGTCGGAGAGCACCACCACATCGACATCGGCGACGCGGCGCTCGAAATCGGCGAGCTTGGCGAGCAGGATTTCATGCGAGGGCGGCGTCTCGAAATCAATGCGCAGCAATTGTTGCTGGCGGCCAATCACGCGCAGCTTGACGATGGTCGCCAGATCGTCGTCGATATGCAGACCGGCGTCGATCATGCCTTCATCGAGCAGGCGGGCCAGGCTCTTCCCGGCATCGTCGTCGCCGACCACCGAGAGCAGCGCCGCGACCGCCCCCAGCGAGACGGCATTGCGCGCCACATTGGCGGCGCCGCCCAGGCGTTCTTCCTGGCGCTCGATCTTGACCACCGGCACCGGCGCCTCCGGCGAAATGCGGCTGACTTCACCGAACCAGTAACGGTCCAGCATCACGTCGCCGACGACCAGGAGGCGCACCCGGGCAATCTTTTCCAGCATGAATCAGCGTCCGATGGCGAAATACTCGATGCCCATGCCGCGCACATGCCTGGGGTCGTACAGATTGCGGCCATCGAAAATGACGGGCTGCCTCAGCGTGCGTTTGATGACCTCGAAATCCGGAGCGCGGAATTCCTTCCATTCGGTGACGATAATCAGCGCATCGGCCCCGGCCAGCGTCGCCATCGGCTGCTCGGCGTAGGCAAGGCGCGGCTCGTCACCGAAAATGCGCCGCGTCTCATCCATGGCCACCGGATCGTAGGCGGTCACCGTCGCGCCGGAGGCGAACAGATCGTTCAGCAACTCGCGGCTGGGGGCCTCGCGCATATCATCGGTATTAGGCTTGAAAGACAGGCCCCACAGCGCGAAATGCCGGCCCTTCAGATCGCCGAAGCGGCGCTTGATCTTCCCGGTCAGCACATGCTTCTGGGCATCGTTGGCTTCCTCGACGGCATTCAACACCTTGAGGCGGATGCCGGCATCGTCCTCGGCCGTCTTGATCAGGGCCTTGACGTCCTTGGGGAAACAGGAGCCGCCATAGCCGCAGCCGGGATACAGGAAGTGGTAGCCGATACGCGGATCGGCGCCGATGCCCTGGCGCACCATCTCGATGTCGGCGCCGAGCACTTCGGCCAGATTGGCCAGTTCGTTCATGAAGCTGATGCGCGTCGCCAGCATGGCATTGGCGGCGTACTTGATCAGTTCGGCGCTTTTGACATCGGTCACGATCAGG
>CAZFHE010000090.1:0-3023 GCA_964518615.1 uncultured Dechloromonas sp.
GCGAATTCGCGCTGCCAGTCGATGGCAAAGCCCAGCGACTGCAATTGCCGCTTCATGGCGGCGATATTGGAATGGGTCCAGCCGGCCGGCGCCACATTGTTGGCCAGCGCCGCGTTCTCGGCCGGCATGCCGAAGGCGTCCCAGCCCATCGGTTGCAGCACGTTATAGCCCTGCATGGCATGAAAGCGCGACAGCACGTCGCCGATGGTGTAATTGCGCACATGGCCCATGTGCAGCTTCCCCGAGGGATAGGGGAACATCGACAGGCAGTAGTATTTCGGCCTGGCCTGGTCTTCAAGGGCGCGGGCGGCCTTGGTCTGGTCCCAGTGCTGCTGGGCGGCGCGCTCGATGTCGGCCGGAATGTATTTGTCCTGCATGGGCTTTTGCTGAAAAATCGTCAAATAAGCCCAAGATTATACCGGCTCGCGCCAGCGTCCGCCGGCGGTCGCGCCCCTCAATGGCACAATGCCCGCGCGGCGGCGGGCATTGTGCATTCCCTGGCGCTTGGCCGGGGCGGGCTTCTCAGGCCGCGATCTTGTATTGGATGCGCGCCTGCCGCCAGATGTTTTGCCAGTAGAGGCAGGTATTCTGGGCGGCCATCAGCGATAGCAGTACCATTCGAGCTTGGTGACGCCATATCCAGGACAGGCGCGATGCCGGAGCCTGGCTGTATTGGGGCGTTTCGCCGGCCTCGTCCTCGACGAGGGCGAGGAAGCGCGCGACGGCCAGATTCCAGTAATCGGAACCCTCGGCCTTGCCGGTCAGGGATACGGCTTCGGAGACGGCGCGACGCCAGAGTTTCAGGGCCAGCTCATCGCTGATGCCGGCTCTGCGGGCGATCCAGGGCAGAATTTTTGGGGCGGTCAGATTGTGTTTCATGCTGGGTTACTCCTTTAGCGGGTGGCGATGACCACCTGTTGCTTAGATTGCCTTGTGGGCGGAAGGTTTTGTGCACTGCAACATATTTTTTGCAAGTATATTTCGATTCTTTTGACGTGTATAGACAATTTGTCGAATTTCCGTGATGCGTTACACAATCGCAACAGAATGGACCGCCTTGCCCTCCGCTTTCAGTAACCGCCTTGCAGGAATTTGACGCCATGCCCGACCTTCTTGCTCATCTTAATCCTCCTCAGTTGCAAGCGGTGACCTTGCCGCCGGTGCATGCGCTGATTCTGGCCGGGGCCGGCAGCGGAAAGACGCGGGTGCTGACCACGCGCATCGCCTGGCTGATGTCCACCGGCCAGGTCGGGCCGCACGGCATCCTGGCCGTGACCTTCACCAACAAGGCGGCCAAGGAAATGACGGCGCGCCTGTCGGCGCAGGTGGCCATCAATACGCGCGGCATGTGGATCGGCACTTTCCACGGCCTCTGTAACCGGCTCTTGCGCGCCCATCATCGCGAGGCGGGGCTGCCGCAGAGTTTTCAGATTCTCGATACGGCGGACCAATTGGCGATGGTCAAGCGCCTCCTAAAAAATCTCAATATCGACGATGAGAAGTACCCGCCGCGCGAGTTGTGCCATTTCATCAATGCGCACAAGGAACAGGGCGTGCGTGCGCGCGAGGCGGAGGCCTACGACAATTACACGCAAAAGCGCGTCGAGCTGTACGCCGAGTACGAGAATCAGTGCAACCGCGAGGGCGTCGCCGATTTCGCCGAATTGCTGCTGCGCTGCCACGAATTGCTGCAACGCAACGAGCCGCTGCGCCGCCATTACCAGGAGCGCTTTCGCGCCATCCTGGTCGACGAATTCCAGGATACCAATCGCTTGCAATATGCCTGGCTGCAATTGCTGGCCGGCGGCGGCGCCAAGGTCTTCGCGGTCGGCGACGACGATCAGAGCATCTACGCCTTTCGCGGGGCCGAGGTCGGCAATATGCGCGATTTCGAGCGCGATTACGCCGGTGAGCATGTCATCCGGCTGGAGCAGAATTACCGCTCCCACGGCAATATCCTGGCCGCCGCCAATGCGCTGATCCAGAACAACCGCGAGCGCCTGGGCAAGAATCTCTGGACCGATGCCGGCGACGGCGAGCCGATCCGCGCCTTTGAAGCCTGGTCCGATCTCGACGAGGCGCGTTTCGTGGTCGAGGAAATCCGCGAACTGGTGCGCGACGGCGTCTCGCCCTTGCAAATCGCCGTGCTCTATCGTTCCAACGCCCAGTCCCGGGTGCTGGAAAACGAGTTGTTCACCAGGAACGTGCCCTACAAGGTCTATGGCGGCCTGCGCTTTTTCGAGCGTCAGGAAATCAAGCATGCGCTGGCTTACCTGCGTCTCCTGGTCAATCCGGACGACGACACCGCCTTTTTGCGCGTGGTCAATTTCCCGACCCGGGGCATCGGCGCGCGCTCGCTGGAGAGCCTGCAAGCCGCGGCCCATCAATGCAACTCCAGCCTTTACAACGCCGCCGCGTCATTGAGCGGCAAGGCCGGCCAGACCGTCGGCGCGTTCATCCGCCTGATCGAAGCCTTGCGCGCCGAGACCGAGGGCTTGCCGCTGCCGGAAATGGTCGAGCATGTCATCGAAAAATCCGGCCTGGCCCAGCATTACCGCAGCGAGAAGGAAGGCCAGGAGCGTCTCGAAAACCTCGATGAATTGATCAACGCCGCCGCTACCTTCATCGACGACGAGGGGGCGATCGGCGAGGGCGGGGCCCTGGTTTCCTTCCTGACCCTGGCCGCGCTGGAAGCCGGCGAACATCAGGCGGGCGAAGGGCAGGAGGCGATCCAGCTGATGTCGGTGCATGCGGCCAAGGGGCTGGAATTCGACGCGGTCTTCATCACCGGCCTGGAGCAGGGGCTGTTTCCGCACGACAACGCGGTGAATCAGGGACGCGATGGGATCGAGGAAGAGCGCCGGCTGATGTATGTCGCGGTCACGCGCGCCCGCCGAAGGCTTTATGTGAGCTGCGCGCAGACCCGGATGCTGCACGGCCAGACCCGCTACTGCGTGCCGTCCGCCTTCCTCGACGAAATTCCCGAGACCTTGCTGAAGAAACTGAACAAGAAGGCGACGCCA
>CAZFHE010000091.1:0-1555 GCA_964518615.1 uncultured Dechloromonas sp.
CTGGCGCAAGTTGTCGGTACGCGAGTTGCTTGCCGACCGTGAGTTCATGAATATCGGGGTTTGACCGGGGCTTTTCGCCCGACGCCCACTTCGGAGGATCAGCATGGCTTTCAGTTTCAAACTCCCCAGCCTCGGAAGCGGTAATGCGGCCGCGCCAATGACCGTTGCGGCCACCATATCCGGTCCGGCCGACAAGAAGCCGGCATTGACCGGCTTCCTGACGGGACAGCCCGTCATGCAGCAGATGAAGGCGTTGGGGGCGCTTTTTGTCGTGCTGATGCTGGCGATCGCCAGCTTGGTTGTCTACGATAGCCGCCGCTCCACGCACGGTACGGCCTATGTCGCGGCGGCCGGCGAGATGCGCATGCTGTCGCAGCGCTTGGCCAAGTCTACGCTGCTGGCGTTGCAGGGCGACCCCGCCGCCTTTGCGCAATTGAAGGAATCGCGTGAAAACTTCTCGCGGATTCTTGAGCGCGTCAATATCGGCGGCGAGGTTGGCGGCGTCGATGTGCCGGCCTCCCCCGGCGCGGTCAGACCGCAGCTCGATGCCCTGATCGAGCAGTGGGAAACCACCAATAACGATGCGCTGTTGGTGATGGGCCAAGAGCTCAGCCTGGTCGAACTCGGCAAGAGCGTCGCGGCGATCGACGAGCGCAGTTCCGAAATCCTGGAACTGACCGAAGAAGTGTCCCGCATCAAGTTGCAGATTGGGGCATCGGCGCGGGAAACCTCGACGGCCAGCCAGTTGATCATGCTGTCCCAGCGGATCGCCCAGAGCGCCTCGACCTTGCGCTTTGGCGAGGTCATCACCCCGGAAGTGGCTTTTCAGCTGGGCCGGGACACCAATGCCTTCCGCTCGCTATTGGGCTGGCTGAAAACGGTATCCGCTGACGCCGATAGCAAGGAAAAACTGGGCGCCATCGAAACCTTGTCCCAGAGTTATCTGGAAACCGTTTCGGGCATTCTCGCCAATATCTGGCCGCTGGTTTCGTCCAAGGAAGCCGGTTCGCGAGTTTTCGGCAATAGCGAAAGCCTGTTGCAGGCAACCAACGATCTGGCCCTCGGCTACCAGGAACATCTCGCCGCGCGCGGCATGTTCATCCTTTTCCTGGCGGCGCTGATCGCCGCCGCGCTCGGCACGCTGGGCCTGCTCACCAAAATCTATCTCGAGGATACGCGCCGTCGCGCCCTTGAGGCCGACCGCCAGCGTCAGGCTTCGGAACTGGTCAACCGCGAGAATCAGGATGCCATCTTGCGCCTGATGAACGAACTGGGCGACCTCGCCGACGGCGATCTGACCGTGACCGCGTCCGTCAGCGAGAACATCACCGGCGCCATCGCCGATTCGATCAACTACACCATTGAAGAACTGCGCGTGCTGGTGGGCCGAATCAACGACGCCGCCAACCGGGTGACGACGGCGACCGAAATCGCCCGCCAGACCTCGGCCGAACTGCTCGACGCCGCCGAGCGGCAATCCAGCGAAATTCAGGAAGCCGGCCAGTCGGCCCTGGACATGGCGCGCTCGATGAGCGAAGTGTCCGGCAATGCCACG
>CAZFHE010000092.1:0-3548 GCA_964518615.1 uncultured Dechloromonas sp.
ACCGGAAAACCCCGCCACCGCAGAAGAGCGGCGCATTATATAGAGATTGAAAAAGAGGTCAACACCCCTCTTTGAAAAAATGAAACCAGTCGACAGTCGGCAGCTGTTGGCCGTCAGACGATGGATTCGTAGCGGACATCGACGATATCGAGGTCACGCGGGCCGAGCGGACTCTGGAAGCGAATCGCGTCGCCGCAGCGCGCCTTGATCAAGGCGCGGGCCAAGGGGGAAATCCAACTGATACGGCCAGCGGCGGCATCGGCTTCATCAATGCCGACGATGGTGTAGGTATTTTCCTTGCCATCGCTATCGGCGACGGTGACAGAGGCGCCGAAGAAAATCTGGTCATTGTCGCCTTGGCGTAAGGGATCGACCACTTCGGCCAACTCCAGGCGCTTGGTCAAAAAGCGGATGCGACGGTCGATTTCCCGCAGGCGGCGCTTGCCATAGATATAGTCGCCGTTTTCGGAGCGGTCGCCATTGGAGGCGGCCCAGGCAACGATATCGACGATGCGGGGCCGTTCGCGCTTGACCAGTTTCTCAAGCTCGTCGCGCAGACGGGCATGGCCGGCCGGGGTAATGTAATTGCGCGTTCCGGCGGGAAGGCTGGGCGTCGCGAGGAGTTCTTCCTCGTCGTCGCCGTCGCTTTCCCGGACGAACGCCTTGTTCATCAGTAACCGATGCTGTAGTTCTCGACGTCAACGCGGATCAGATCGCGCCCGAGAACGGCAGCGGTGTTCTTGGCAAATTGCTCGGCCCAGGTGCGCTGACTGAGAAAGCGCTCTTCGCCAGCGTACTTGGCGACGCTAAGGATACGGTCGACAGCAAGAATCTTGCCGGTCGGCGTGGACACATCGCATCCAAGGGTATCGAACTCGCGGTCGAACCATTGGCGCGCTTCGTCAGCCGGGCCGCCGCCAGCGAGCTTGAAGTCGAACTCACGATCCTTGCCGAAGGACACAATCACATGATGTTGCATTTTTTCCCTCTCCTCCCGTTGGGGTGTTCGGGTTATTCTAGCAAAACACAAGAGGCTGTCAGGAATCGAACATGACCATGCATCCGTTGAGCGATACCGATATCGACGACATTCACAGCCAGTTGCGCGAGCTGCGGACAGAGCATCACGATCTCGATCTGGTCATCGCCCACCTCGCCGACAATCCGCCGCCCGACCAATTGCTGATCCGGCGCCTGAAGAAGCGCAAATTGGCGCTGAAGGACCGCATCGTTCTGCTCGAGCAGATGCTGGTTCCCGACATTCTCGCCTGACTTTTGGCGTCAGGGCGACAAAGGCGCGCCGCCCCGTTGTAGAACCGGATGGATATTGTTCAGGCTTCCCACGGATTCACGATCTGCACGCCCAATCCGGCAAAATCCTTGACATTGCGCGTCACCAGCGTCAGATCATGCTGCAAGGCGGTTGCCGCCAACAGCCCATCAATCACCGGCAAGCTGCGGCCCGCGCTGGCCTGCACGCGCCCCCAGCGGTCGGCCACCTGTTCGTCGATGCTCAGCAGTCGCCCGACGAAATAGTTGGGCAATTCCACCTCCAGCCAATCCGTGAGGCTTTGGCGGAATGCGGGATTGGCCACGCTTTCAATACCTTTGCGGATTTCGCCAAGACTCAAGACGGAGAGGTAAAGCGACTGGCGCGGGCGCGCCTCTATCCACCCAACGACCCTGGCGTCGGCGCGCCGGTTGCGAAGCTCGGACAGGACGCTGGTGTCGATGAGGTAACTCAAAACACGATCTCACGCGGCAGGCTGCGGCTACGCTCGAACACGATGTCATCGTGACCCGCCAGCGGCGAGGCGCGCATGAAATCCACCAGCGACTGCTCGTTGCCGGAAAGGCGGTTGAATAGCTCACGCGACACCACCACCGCGACGGAACGTCCGTGCAGCGTGATGTCCTGCGGACCTTCCTGAGCAGCGCGCTTCACCAGTTCCGAGAAGCGCGCTTTTGCAGTTTGCATTTGCCAGCTTTGCATGATCCCCCCAAAAAAAGAGCCTATTAGTCTGACTTGATAGCTCCTGACTCTAGTGGATTGCAACCCCCATGGCAAACCGGATTCCTTTTCATTCTCGTGATTGCCGCCCGAGGCTCCCACGATGACCCAAAGGCCGCGACGCCATGCAGCGCCGCGTTAAAATGCCGCATGCCCTGTTTCGATCATGCCGCCGACGCTTTCGGCGATCCTTTCGTTCTCGACACGCTGCCGCTGCGACGGCCCGCCGCCGGTTACGCGGTGCAGATGCTTGGCAGCGACCAGTTGCTCGACCGTCGAAGCGGCGTTTTTTTGCCGGTCCGCTCGCCCGATCTGGCCGGCCTGTTCGAGAGCTTCAAAGCCGCGCGCGAGGCGGCCGAAGCCTGGGTCGACCGGCACTGCCAAGCGCCGGCCGAGCATCGTCTGGCCATCGTCCCGGCGGCCTTCGACGAGGCGCTCGAGCGCCATGTGCTGATTTACGGCGTGCTGGAAGAACAGCCCTGACTCGCCCGCCGCCGGAAATTCACCGTCTCCCATCCCGGAAACGCCCGCTTGGCCGTAGCGGCCCGCCGCTTCCCGATGCCTGCCTCGGCGCGTAGCTCCGGCCGGAAAACCCTGGTCAAATTTGCCGAATGTGATGAAAAAGTGTATAATGTTTGGTTCAATGCGTGATGGTTCGCCCACAGTCATTCCGAGCAGCCGCCGGTTTTATCAGGTTCTTGTGCAGGATTCACCCCATTGATTTTTCCCCCGGCAAGGCTGCGTCGGGGTCACTCAGGCCGCCCGACATCCGGGCCAATTCGTCGCCCGCATTACCAATGCCTTATGTGCGACGAGAAAAGGAAACTACACCATGACGACCTCCGTCGACAGCTTTGCCGATCTCGGCTTAAGTCAATCCCTTCTCAAGACGCTCGCCGAAGTCGGCTACGAGACGCCCTCCCCGATCCAGGCCCAGTGCATCCCGATTCTGCTCGAAGGACATGACATCCTCGGCATGGCGCAAACCGGCACCGGCAAAACGGCCGCCTTCGCGCTGCCGCTGATGGAAACCATCGACACCCAGTTGATGAAGCCGCAGGCCCTGGTTCTGACGCCGACGCGCGAACTGGCGATTCAGGTGGCGGAGGCGCTCCAGAGCTATGCCAAGAATCTGCCCGGCTTTCATGTGCTGCCCATCTATGGCGGCCAGAGCTACACCATCCAGTTGAAGCAACTGGCGCGCGGCGCGCATATCATCGTCGGCACGCCGGGCCGGGTCATGGATCACCTGGAGCGCAAGACGCTCAATCTCGACCATATGAAAACCCTGGTTCTCGACGAAGCCGACGAAATGCTGCGCATGGGCTTCATCGACGACGTCGAATGGATTCTCGAGCACACCCCGGAACAGCACCAGACCGCGCTGTTCTCGGCGACCATGCCGGAAGCCATCCGCCGCGTGGCGCAGAAATATCTGGTCGAGCCGAAGGAAGTCAAAATCAAGGCGGCCACCGCCACCGTGGCCGCCATCCGCCAGGTCTATTGGCAGGTTTCCGGCCTGCACAAGCTCGATGCG
>CAZFHE010000093.1:0-5917 GCA_964518615.1 uncultured Dechloromonas sp.
ACCTGCGGCTCCTCGTGAAATTTCTGGCCGATGCCGTGGCCGCAAAATTCGCGGACCACCGAATAGCCGTTTTTCTCGGCATGTTTCTGGATGACGGCCCCGATATCGCCCAGATAAGCGCCGGGGCGCACCACCGAAATGCCCAGCCACATGCATTCAAAGGTGATCTCGCACAGGCGTTTGGCCTGGATCGAGCCAACGCCCACGATGAACATGCGGCTGGTGTCGCCGTGATAGCCGTCCTTGATGGTCGTGATGTCGAGATTGACGATATCGCCGTTCTTGAGGACGCGCTCGCCCGGCACGCCGTGGCAGACCTGCTGATTGACCGAGGCGCAGATCGACTTGGGGTAGGGGTCATAGCCCGCCGGCGCATAGTTCAGCGGGGCCGGGATGCAGCCTTGCACATTGACCATCCGGTCGTGGCAGAGGCGGTCCAGTTCTTCGGTGGTGACGCCGGGTTTGACAAAGGGCTCGATATAGTCGAGCACCTCGGCAGCGAGGCGCCCGGCGAGCCGCATTTTTTCGATTTCCTCGGGCGTCTTGATGATGATGCTCATGGCTGTGCGGTGAAACGTTGGGGGTGGTCAAGGATAAAGGACGGGGTGCGTTTCGCAAAGCGCGGATGGGGAAGTGGCATACTTCGCGCCTTCGGCACGACTGGGAGCGACGAATATGACGATTCTACTTCTCGGCAAGGATGGCCAGGTTGGCTGGCAATTGCAGCGCTCGCTGGCCCCGCATGGGCGGGTCGTGGCCTGTGGGCGGGGGGAGTGCGATCTGGCCGATCTCGACGCTCTGCGCCGGGTGTTGCGCGAGGCGCGGCCGTCGGTGATCGTCAATGCGGCGGCCTATACCGCGGTCGATAGGGCGGAAGCCGAACCCGAACTCGCGCGGCGCATCAATGCCGAGGCGCCCGCCGTGCTCGCCGCCGAGGCCGCCGCCAGCGGCGCGCTGCTGGTGCATTACTCGACCGACTACGTGTTCGACGGCGGCAAGCCGGAGCCTTGGGTGGAAGAGGATGCGACCGGCCCGATCAATGTGTATGGCGCAAGCAAGCTGGTGGGCGAGGAGGCAATCCGCGCCGCGGGCTGCCGTTCGCTGATTTTTCGCACCAGCTGGGTGTTTGGCGCGCGCGGCGGCAATTTCGTCAAGACCATTCTGCGTCTTGCCCGCGAAAAAGACAGTCTGAATGTGATCGACGATCAGGTCGGCTCGCCCACCCCGGCGGCCCTGATCGCCACGGTGACGGGCGTCTCGCTGGCCATGCTGGGCCGGGGCGAGCGGCTCCTTTCGGGCGAGAGCCGCCTCTATCACCTGGCGGCGGCGCGCCCGGTCAGTTGGCACGCCTTTGCCCGGACCATCGTCGGCAAGGCCTGCGCCATGCCCGGCTTTGATTTGCGCTTGAGGCCGGATGCCATCCGCCCCATTCCCGCGGCCGAGTATCCGCTTCCCGCCCCGCGCCCCGCCAATTCACGCCTCAATTGCCGCCGCCTGGAAAGGGATTTGGGTCTGGAGATGCCCGATTGGCAGCCGTATCTGGAACGCATGCTGCAATTGCTGGCGCTCAAGCAAAACGGCTATTGATGTGGCGCTTTGCCCCTCCCGTTTGCGGGGTGGGGCAAATCAGGGGGCGTCGGCGGCAATGATCGCGTACTTGCGCTTTTGATCCAGGAAGCTTTCCAGGGTGCGATAGCCATCGAGATCGGCGAGTTCATCCGCGCCCACCAGCGCGATGGCCGAAGGATTGGCGCGCAGCGCGTCGAGCAAGGCTTTCGGCTCGCCGATGGCGGGTACCGGGTGCAGAAGATAGAAACGCGCCGCGCCGGAAATGCGCTCGATGGGCCGGAACAGCAGGGTGGTATGACCTTGCTGCTCGTAATGGCGTAGCTGCGCGAACATTCTTTCCGGCGAATCCGCGTATTGCGTGCGCGGCAGCGCGATGCCGCCGTAGCCGATGTAGAGCGCGGCCAAGAGCGCCATCAGCGGCGCGGTCAGTCTCGTCAAGGCGCGCGACGGCTTGTCCGCGCTACGCAGCCAGTGATCCACGCCGAGCGCGATGAAGAGCGCCGCGCCAGGATAAAGGGCCAGCAGATAGGAGGGGCGCTTGCCCGCCGAAATCGACAGCAGCAGGTAGGGGGCGAGGAGCCAGCACAGGCCGAAGGCGAAACGCCAGTCTTGCAGCAACTCGCGCCGGCAGCGCCACAACAGATAGCCGAGCAGCAGATTCCAGGGCGCGAAGGTTTCGGGCAATTTCAAGAGGTAATAGTAGAAAGGCTGGTCGTGCGCGCCGCGCGTGTAACTGCCGGCGAAGCGCTCAACGCTGTTCGAGAGCAAAATCTCGCGCACGGCCCCCAGCCCCGCGCGCTCATGGAGGGCGAATAGCCACAGCGCGAAGGGAATCAGCCCGAAGAGCGCGAAAGCCGCGGGCAAGAGCCAGGCGCGCAGGCTGAAGCGGCGCTCGAAGCAGAGCGTCTCGATGATCAGGAAAGCGAAAATGACGACGCCCGGTATGGCGAGACCGACCACGCCCTTGCTGAGGGTGGCGATTGCGATGCCCGCCGCGTACATGGCCCAGCCTCGGCGCGCGGGCGGGGTTTCGCGCGTCCAATAAAAGCCGATCAGCGTCAGCGCGATGCCAAAGGTCAGCAGCAAATCCTGCCCGGCGGTGCGCGCATTCATCCAGAACGAGGCCATGGTCAGCAAGGCGAGCGCCCCGACCCAGGCGGCGCGCTCGTTGCCGGTGGCGCGCCGGGCGCAAACGAACAAGAGCCAGACGCAGGCGAGCGCGGCCAGAATCGAGGGCAGGCGTGCGGCGAGCGGCGTTACGCCGCCGATTTGCATCGCCGCCGATTGCAGCCAGTAGCTCAGCGGCGGTTTTTCGAGAAAGGCTTCCTGGTTGAGGGTCGGCACGAGATATTGCTGATCCTGCCACATTGCGGCGGAGATGCCGGCTTCGCGCGGTTCGGTGGAACCCAGGAGCGAATAGCGGTCGACGCCGGCAAAGAGCAAGACCGCGCCGATCAGCAAGAGGACGGCATAGGGATATTGGCGCAGCACGGCAATGCAGGGGCGCATGCGAATGTCCTTTCGGCGCTTGGGGCAGATGGTTAGGGCAGATAGAAGGCGAGGAAAGCGCCGCTATTGAATGAGCCGCTGGCGATCTCTGTCGCCGCCGACAGCGCGGATTCCGGCAGCGCCTGGGCGGCTTTGGCCTCGATCACCACATAGGCGGGCCTGGGGAGCGCGGCAAGCTCATCGGCATTTTGCGGGAAGCGCGGTTCGAGATCGGCATTGGCATTGACGAGATATTTGATGGCCGCGCCGTCCTGCTTCATGCCAAAGAGCGCGAGCGCGCCCGGCGCTTTGCGCCGCATGTCTTCCACGGCCGCAACGAAACGCGAGCTGTCTTGTTTGCGCAAGACCGCGGGTTCGGCGACGAGCGTCGTGGCGCTCCATACCGCGAGCGCGGCGATGCCGACGTAGAAGGGGCCGCGGCGCGGCGCATCTGTCTTGAAGCGCGCGACCAAGAGAGCAATCTGCAAGACTGCGAGGACAGCGAAAGGGAGGGCCAGCGACAAATCCCGATGCGCGCCGCGCTGCTGGAGAATGGCGAGCGCCACGATCACGAGCAGCGGCAAGGCGGCGAACAGGCGTTCGAGCGCGCCTCGCAGCCAGCGGAGCGCGCGCGATTCATCATCGGCCCAAGCGTAGGCGGCGATGGCGGCGAGCATGGGCATGGCGGGGAGGATGTAACGCGCCTTTTTCGTTTCCGGCACCGAAAGGCCGGCCAATATCAAAAGCGCCGATGCCGCAAGCATCAGCATGAGTTGCCGCGCCGCGCTGAGCGGTTGTCGCAGCAAGGCGGGCAGGAGCAGCGCCAACGTCAGTAAGGCCAGCGGATAACTGAGCGCGTAATTGCCAAACGAACTGGTGAAATAGTAGTAAGGCGAGCGGCTTTGCGTCTCGAAACGGCCGGAGACCTGCATATGCACCACCTCCCGCACGAAATCGGGGCCATGCTGCCAATAGGCGATGGCGAGCAGCAAAAGCCACGAGAGCGCCAGCAGCGCGGCCGCCTGAATGGCGAAATACAGTAGGGTGCGCCACTTCGAGCCGAGCGCGTAATAGCACATGACGGCGCTTGCGGGAATCACGATGCCCAGCGGGCCGCGCACGCAAAAACCCAGAACCAGCACCAAGGGCAGCCAGCGCCGCCATTCGGGGCGCGCTGCGCGATCCGCGGTATAGGCCAGGTAGAAGGCCAGCAGGGTCAGGGTGGCGACCATCTGGTCGAGCGAAATGGCCCGCGCCTCGGTGAGGAAGGTCGCC
Organism: uncultured Dechloromonas sp.; assembly: GCA_964518615.1. Classification (GTDB taxonomy): domain Bacteria; phylum Pseudomonadota; class Gammaproteobacteria; order Burkholderiales; family Rhodocyclaceae; genus Azonexus. Next base: position 4,333 of record CAZFHE010000093.1, read on the forward strand.
GTCATCACCAGGAGACATACCGCGGCGTAGGCCCATTGCCTGGAATGCGGCGCCAGCAGGCGATACAGGATCACCAGATTGAGCGCGGCGGCAATCGCGGTCGGCAGCGCGGCGCTGAATCGGGTGACGGCCCCGAAAGGCAGCGAAAAGAGCGCGATCAACAGCGTGCCGGTCACCGGGTAATCGGGATAGGGTTCCCCCCAGGTGGTCGGAAACCAGCCTGGGCCGTGGCGCAGCATCTCCTGCGCGAAGACCGCGAAACGGGTTTGAAAGTCGATGAAGGGCTGCTGCCACAGCCCGCCGATGAACAGCAGGAGACCGATGCCGCCGAGCAGCCAGCTCTCGCGGCGAATCGCGGTGGCGTCGCTCATGAGCGGGACGGCGCGATGGCGTCGGGCTGCGGCGCGGCGCCGGCGCCTTGCGCCGCGTCCTGGCCGATGACTTCCTCGATGATGAAGCGCGGGCGGGCGCGCACGTCGGTATAGATGCGCCCGATGTATTCGCCGAGGAGGCCAAAGCTCATGAATTGCGCGCCGATGAAAATGAACAGGATGGCAAAGAGCGGAAACACGCCGTTCACGCCCCAGGCCGCGCCGTAGATGATGCGCAAGGCGAGCAAGAGCAGCGCGAACAGCGTGCCGGCCGCCGCGATGACGCCGCCGACGAAGGACAGCATGCGCAACGGCGCGGTCGTCATCGCCGTCAACAGATCGAATTGCAGATTGATGAGCTTCAACACGCTGTATTTGGAATCGCCGGCGGCGCGTTCCTCGTGCCGCACCGGGATTTCCGTGGTATGGCGGGCGAAGGAATTGGCCAGCATGGGGATGAAGGTGCTGCGCTCGTCGCAGCGCAGCATGGTATCGACGATGTGGCGGCGATAGGCGCGCAGCATGCAGCCGTAATCCGTCATCTGCACCCCGGTGGCGCGCCGCACGAAACCATTGACGACGCGCGAAGCCAGCCGCCGGAACAGGCTGTCCTGGCGCATCTGGCGCACCGTGCCGACCACTTCATGGCCTTCCTCGGCGGCGCGGATCAGCTTGGGGATTTCTTCGGGCGGATTTTGCAGATCGGCGTCGAGCGTCACGATCAAATCGCCGCGCGCCCGCGAAAACCCCGCCATCACCGCCGCATGCTGGCCGTAATTGCGATTGAGGATGACGCCGACGAACAGCGGATCGGCAGCAGCCGCCCGGATCAGATTGGCGGAATCGTCGCGGCTGCCGTCATCGACCAGGATGATCTCGGCGGGCAGGCCCATGTCCCGGACCACGGCGCGGCAGCGCTCGAATAGCGTCGGCAGGTTGTCCTGCTCGTTATAGACGGGAATGACGATCGACAGCAGTTCGATACGATGGGGACGAAGCATGAGGGGGCCTTGTGAAAAAACCGGATTCAGTTTTCGATGTTTGGGTCAGCGCCTGACGTTTGGCGTTGGCGAATTTTCGCCGGGCGTCATTTTAGCGTCGAAGGCTGTTGCAGCGCGCATTTCATTCTGCAAAACCGGGGCTGTCTCATCCCCTGAGACAGCCGCGCCGGCATTCTGTGTACACCACCATGACACAGGAGAGCCGCGCCATGA
>CAZFHE010000094.1:0-1890 GCA_964518615.1 uncultured Dechloromonas sp.
CTGTTCGAAGCCGCGCTGGAAAACGCCATGCTCAAGCGCGACGTGCCGGGCCTGCAACAAATCGTCTCCCGGCTCGGGCAGCAGCCGGGCATACTGGGCGTGCGCATCGTCAATCCCGCCGGCGTCATCCGTTTCGCCTCCGATCCGCGCTTGACCAACCGGCGCTTTCAGACGCCGGACAATCTGCCCCATACCGGCTTTGCGCAATTCACCGTCATCGACAATGGTCAGGAAGTCTTGCGCTCGATCAAGCCCGTCTTCAACCGGGAAGCCTGTACCGTTTGCCACGGCGAGCTGGAAAGCCATCCGGTCAATGGCATTCTGATCATTGATTACGACGCCCGCAGCCTGCGCGCCCAGGCGCGCAACAGCGCGCTGGGACTGACGGCGGGCGCGGCGCTGGTCATGCTGCTTTCCTGCTTTATTGGCTACCGCGCGCTCCATCGTTACGTCATCGCGCCGGTCGACGCGCTGGCCAAGGCCGCACAGCGGCTCAGCGTCGGCGATCACGGCGCGCGCGTGGCGACCCGCGATGATGACGAACTGGCCCGGCTCGGACAGGCTTTCAATCGCATGGCGGAAAATCTCGCCGCCAGCCACGGCGAGTTGGAGGCCCAGCAACGCTATTTGCGCAGTCTGCTCGACAGCCTGCCCGACGCGGTGCGGGTCATCGGCCAGGACTATCGCATCCTCGCCATCAACGAGGCCTATTGCAAACTCCTTGGCCTCCCCCGGGAGGCCGCCCTGATGCAAAAGTGTTACCACAGCCATCACAGGCTGGACGAACCCTGTCCGCCGACCCTGATGCTCTGCCCCTTGCATGCTCTCAATGAGGGCCAAGGGGTACTCAAATACGAACAGCGGATGTTCCGCGCCGACGGCAGCGAGGTGGTCGTCGAAGCCGTCGCCTCGCGCATCCTGCTCGATGGCGCTGAGGGCAAACAGGCTTGCGTGGTCGAATTGCTCCGCGATCTCTCGACCCTGGCCAAATATTCGCAGGAACAGCGTCTGTCGGAAATCGGCATGCTCGCCGCCGGCATCGCGCACGAAATCCACAATCCGCTGGCCTCGGTACGGCTGGCGGTGCAGAGCCTCGCCCGCAGCGCCGACGACCAGGATCTGGCCAAGGGCGAATTGCAGGATGGCCTCTCCATCGTCGATGGCGAAATCGACCGCTGCATCGAGGTCACCCGCCGCCTGCTGCTCTTGTGCCGCCATCCCGACGAGGTGCTGCAATACGTCGACGTCAATCACGCCATGCACGACGCCGCCATGCTGCTGAGCTACGAGGCGCTGGCCGGCGGCATCCTTCAAATCGAGGACTATGCGGAGGAAGCGCCGCGGGTGCACGCCGATCCCAGCGAATTGCGGATGATGATTTTCAACATGGTGCAAAACGCCCACCACGCCATGCCAAACGGCGGCCAAGTCCATTTGAAGAGCCGTGTCGAGGATGAGACGGTGATCATCGAAATCATGGACACCGGCGTCGGCATCGCGCCGGAAAATGTTTCCCGCATTTTTCAGCCCTTTTACAGCCGCCGCGCCGACGGCGCGCTGGGCACGGGACTGGGGCTTTCCATCGTGCGTTCCACCGTGAGCCGCTACCATGGGCATATCGAGGTCGACAGCGCGCCGGGGCGCGGCGCTTGTTTCCGCATCCGCTTGCCGCTGGCCGGCCGCTGACTTTTTGCAAGGGATGGTGACGTGAAAAAAACGGTATTGGTCATCGACGACGACCGCGTCTTCAACGCCCTGCTGGTCAAGAATCTGGAACGCATGGGGCTGGAAGCGAGCAGCGCCGCCTCCTGGCGCGAGGCGGAAAAACTCCTGGCCCTGCACGAGCCCGATCTGATCCTGCTCGATTTCCGCCTGCCCGACGCCGATTGC
>CAZFHE010000095.1:0-7204 GCA_964518615.1 uncultured Dechloromonas sp.
CATGAAATTTCCGGCGTTCCCAAGGACAAGCTGGAGGCGCTCGCCAAGGTCTATGCCGATCCCAAGCTCAAGGTCACCTCGTTCTGGACCATGGGCTTCAATCAGCATGTGCGCGGCACCTGGGTCAACAACATGATGTACAACGTGCATCTCCTGGTCGGCAAGATTTCCGAGCCGGGCAATGGCCCCTTCTCGCTGACCGGTCAGCCCTCCGCCTGCGGCACGGCGCGCGAGGTCGGCACCTTTGCCCATCGCTTGCCGGCCGATATGGTCGTCACCGATCCCAAGCACCGCGAACGCACCGAGCAGCTCTGGAAACTGCCGGCCGGGACCATTCCCGACTGGGTTGGCCTGCATGCCGTGGCCCAGTCGCGGGCGATGAAGGACGGCAAGCTCGCCTTCTTCTGGGGCACCACCACCAACAACATGCAGGCCGGTCCGAACATCAATGATGAAATTTATCCGGGCTGGCGCAATCCCAAGGTTTTCGTGGTCTGTTCCGACGCCTATCCGACCGTGTCCGCGATGTCGTCCGACCTGATTCTGCCGTCGGCCATGTGGATGGAGAAGGAAGGCGCCTTCGGCAATGCCGAGCGTCGCGGCCAGTTCTGGCGTCAGCAGGTCAAGGCGCCGGGCGAGGCCAGGTCGGATTTGTGGCAGTACATCGAATTCTCCAAGCGCTTCAAGACCGAAGACGTCTGGCCGGCCGAATTGCTCGACAAGATGCCGGAATACAAGGGCAAGACGCTGTACGACGTGCTCTATGCCAATGCGGACACCACCCGCTGGGGGCTGGACGAGGTCGCCAGGGTCAATGCCCACGCCATCAAGGGCTACATGAACGACGAGTCCCAGGCTTTCGGTTTCTACGTGCAGAAGGGTCTGTTCGAGGAATACGCCGCCTTTGGCCGGGGTCATGCCCACGATCTGGCCTATTTCGACGTCTATCACAAGACGCGCGGCTTGCGCTGGCCGATTATCGACAACAAGGAGACGCTGTGGCGCTTCCGCGAGGGCTTCGACAGTTATGTGCCCAAGGGCGAGGGCGTTCGTTTCTACGGCCACGGGGACGGCAAGGCGGTGGCCTTCGCGCTGCCCTGGCAGCCGGCCGCCGAATCGCCGGATAGCGAATACGACCTGTGGCTATGCACGGGCCGCGTGCTGGAGCACTGGCACACCGGCTCGATGACCCGGCGCGTGCCCGAGCTGTACAAGGCGGTGCCCGATGCGGTGGTCTTCATGCATCCGGACGACGCCAAGAGCCGTGGCCTCAACCGCAACGACGTGGTCAAGCTTTCCACCCGTCGCGGCGAGATCAAGTTGCGCGTGGAAACCCGGGGACGCAACAAGCCGCCACAGGGCCTCGTCTTCGCGCCCTTCTTCGATGAGCACCGCTTGGTCAATAAGCTGACCCTGGATGCCACGTGTCCGTTGTCCAAGGAAACGGACTTCAAGAAGTGCGCCTGCAAGGTGGTCAAGGCCTGACGATTCGACGTGGCAAAGGGGAGCGCCGGCGCGGGCGGTCAGGGGACCGTTCGCGCCGGAACTGCCAAGACTTGAGCGAGATGAAAACATCCCTTCCGAAAAGCCAGGCCGCCCGCCGGCAATTTCTGTTCGACTCGGCCCGCATGGCTTGCGGCGTCGGTCTCATGGGCCTCGGCCTTGGCTTCTATGCCAAAGAGTCGCGGTCCTTGCCGGCGCTGGCCTTGCGTCCGCCGGGGGCGCTGGCCGAGGATGATTTTCTCGGGGCCTGCATTCGTTGCGGCCTGTGCGTGCGCGACTGCCCCTTCGATACCCTGGTTCTGGCCAAGCCCGAAGAGCCGGTCGCCACCGGCACCCCGTATTTCACGGCGCGCCAGATTCCCTGCGAAATGTGCGAGGACATTCCCTGCATCAAGGCTTGCCCGACCGGCGCGCTCGATCACTCGCTGACCGATATCAATCTCGCGAAAATGGGGATCGCGGTGCTGATCGACCACGAGACCTGTCTCAATTTCCTCGGTCTGCGCTGCGATGTCTGTTATCGCGTCTGTCCGGTGATCGACAAGGCGATCACCCTCGATCACCAGCCCAACCTGCGCACCGGCCGGCACGCGATGTTCCTGCCGACCGTTCATTCCGAGCACTGCACCGGCTGCGGCAAGTGCGAGCAGGCTTGCGTCTTGCAGGAATCGGCCATTCGCGTGCTGCCGCCGCCGCTCGCCAAGGGCGAAATCGGCAGCCACTACCGTGTTGGCTGGGAAGAGCAGAAAAAAGCCGGCGGTTCGCTGATCGACGAATCGCAAATGATCGACCTGCCCGACCGCATGCCGGAAGGCTATCAGTTGCCCGGCCATTACGATCCGGCCTCGGGCATGACGGAACCTCCGGCGCGCGGTCTTTCCCAGGGCGACGGCCCCTCCATTCCCAGCCTGCCGCCGGGCCTGGGAGATGCGCCATGAGCAAAAAGCGCATCGGCGCCGAGGCGGTGGCCGTGAAGGGCTGGCTCAAGGCCCATCGCTGGCTGATGCTGCGTCGCGCGACGCAACTGGGCATTCTGGCCCTGTTCATGATGGGCCCCTTGGCCGGCATCTGGATCATCAAGGGCAATCTCAATTACAGCTACGCCCTCGACTTTTTGCCGCTGACCGATCCCTTCATCGCGCTGCAATCGACGCTGACCGGCCAGTTGCCGGAAACCCTGGGCCTCGTCGGGGCGCTGATCGTGACCGTGTTCTATCTGCTGTTTGGCGGGCGTCTCTACTGTAGCTGGGTATGTCCGCTGAACATGGTCACCGATGCCGCCGGCTGGCTGCGCGACCGGCTCGGCGTCAAGGGCAGCGCCCATATTTCGCGGGCCAGCCGCTACTGGATTCTGGGTATGGTTCTGGCCGGCTCGGCGCTGACCGGGGCGGTGCTGTGGGAATTGATCAATCCGGTTTCGATGTTGCATCGCGGCCTGATTTTCGGCATGGGCACCGCCTGGACCCTCGTCCTGGCCGTTTTTCTGTTCGATCTGTTCGTGATGAGCCGCGGCTGGTGCGGCCATCTCTGCCCGGTTGGCGCGTTTTACAGTCTCCTGGGCCGCTGGTCGCCCTTGCGCGTCTCGGCCCCGGCCCGCCAAGCCTGCAACGATTGCATGGATTGCTTTGAAGTCTGCCCCGAGCCGCAGGTCATCCGCCCGGCGCTGAAGGGCGAGGCCCAGGGTGTCGGGCCGGTGATCCTGGCCGCGAATTGCACCAATTGTGGCCGTTGCATCGATGTTTGCTCGAAGGAGGTATTCGCCTTCGGCCTGCGTTTCAATAACCCGGTTTCTACGGTGCCGCCGGTGGCGCCCGCGACCGACTGATCTGCGAATGTTTGAGGAGGAGCGCCATCATGAAACAGACCGTGAAGATGACATTTGCCGCGCTGGCGGTCGCCGCCTGCTGGACCATGGCCCAACCCGCGCTGGCCCAGCAGCCGGTCCCGATGCGCGGGGCCGACGTGGCCGCCGCCGATCCGGTGCCGGACGCCAAGAAATACCTCGGCGGCAAACCGGGCGGCCAGGAGATGGTGGCGCGCACCTTCCGCGATCAGCCGCCGGTCATTTCGCATGCGCTTGAGAATTTCGACGAGATCTCGCTGGAGGAAAACCAGTGCCTGACCTGCCATGGCGCTGACACCTACAAGCAGAAGAAAGCGCCCAAGGTCGGCGACAGCCATTTCGTCGATCGCGACGGCAAGATGCTGCCGGCCGCCTCCGCGGCCCGCCACAACTGCACCCAGTGCCACGTGCCCCAGGTCGATGCGCCGCCCCTGGTCGGCAACGACTTCACGGGCGATATCGCGGGCAAGAAGAACTAGGCGATTGTTGTTCAGGCGCTGACGTTTTGCCTCTCGCCCGCAAGCGGGCGAGGGGCGTAAAAGCGCGCGAAGCAGCGCGTCAAACGACAAAGGGAGCCATTGGCTCCCTTTGCTTTGTGGCGTCGTCTTTCAGGCGGGCGTCAGCAGGCCGCGCATTTTTTGCAGGGCCTTGGTTTCGATCTGGCGGATGCGTTCCGCCGAGACGTCGAATTCGGCCGCCAGTTCGTGCAAGGTCGCCGCCTCGCCGTCGGGCAGCCAGCGCGCTTCGACGATCCGCCGGCTGCGCGGATCGAGGGCCGCCAGCGCTTCCTGCAAGCCTTCGCTTTGCATGCGGGCGAGGGCCTTGCTTTCGATGACGCGGGTCGGTTCATAGTGGGAATCGGCCAGGTAGTCGATGGGCGCGAAAGCCTCGTCGCCATCCTCCGGGCTGCCTTCGAGCGCCAGATCGCGGCCATTTAGCCGGGTTTCCATCTCGATCACGTCATCGCGCTTGACGCCCAGGCGCGCCGCGACTTCCGCCGCCTGCGAGCCGGACAGGGTATTGACGCCCTCGTAATCGCTTTTCAGGCTGCGCAGATTGAAAAAGAGCTTGCGCTGCGCCTTGGTCGTGGCGACCTTGACAAGCCGCCAGTTTTTCAGGATGTAGTCGTGAATCTCGGCCTTGATCCAGTGCATGGCGAAGGACACCAGGCGCACGCCGCGCGCCGGGTCGAAGCGCTTGACCGCCTTCATCAGGCCGATATTGCCTTCCTGGATCAGGTCGGCGTGCGGCAAGCCGTAGCCGAGATAGCCGCGGGCGATGGAAATGACGAGACGCAGATGGGAGAGCACGAGTTGGCGCGCCGCTTCGACATCGCCTTCGTTTTGGAGACGCTCGGCCAGCCGTGTCTCTTCCGCCTCGGACAGCATCGGGTAACGATTCGCCGCCTGAATGTAAGCGTCGATATTGCCAACTGCCGCGGGGATGGGAAGCGCCATAGCGTGGGTCATAGCAGGTGTCCTCCAGAAAGATTTTTCCATTCTAGCACTCGTATCCTGAGAGTGCTGACAGGGCGAAAAGTTTCAAAATCCATCGCTGTTCCAAAAATACCGCCTGCCTTGAGCGCGGCTCTCAGCGAGGCGGCTCGGCGCTGCTTGCGCCGGAGCGGCCAGCAAGCCTCGCGTCTCTGGAAAAAAAGCCGGGCTTCGCTCATGCTAGCAAGGCTGCACATCTTGTATTCCCAGCCCTTTCATCGGAGGTCACGCCATGGTCAAAGCCTATGCCGCTCAGACGGCACAGAGTCCCCTTGCTCCTTTTGAAATCACGCGCCGCTCCCCGGGGCCGGAGGATGTTGAGATCGCCATTCTTTACTGCGGCGTTTGTCATTCCGATCTCCATACCGCCCGCAATGAATGGAAGAACACGCTTTATCCCTCGGTGCCGGGCCACGAGATCGTCGGTCGCGTCGTCGCCGTCGGCGAGCGGGTCAGCCGCTTCAAGGTCGGCGATCTTGCCGGCGTCGGCTGCATGGTCGATAGCTGCGGCCATTGCGCTGCTTGCGCCGAAGGCGAGGAGCAATATTGCGAAAAGGGCTTCACCGGCACCTATAACGGCCCGGACGCCGAAGGCGGCAATACCTGGGGCGGCTATTCGAAAAGCATCGTGGTCAAGGAGTCCTTTGTGCTTCGCATCACGCATGACGACAAGGATCTGGCGGCGGTGGCGCCGCTCATGTGCGCCGGCATCACCACCTATTCGCCCCTCAGGCACTGGCGGGTGGGGCCCGGCATGAAGGTCGGCATTGTCGGTCTCGGCGGCCTGGGCCACATGGGGGTCAAGATCGCGCATGCCATGGGGGCCCATGTCGTGCTCTTCACCACGTCGCCGGACAAGGCGGCCGACGCGAAACGCCTGGGCGCGGACGAAGTGTGCCTGTCCAGCGACCCGGCCCAAATGGCGGCGCGCGCCGGCAGCCTCGATTACATTCTCAATACCGTCGCCGCGCCGCACCGGCTGGAAGATTATCTGCAACTCCTCAAGCGGGACGGGACGATGACCCTGGTCGGCGCGCCGGAGCATCCGCATCCATCGCCGAATGCCTTCAGCCTGATCCTGAAGCGGCGCAGTCTGGCCGGCTCCTTGATCGGCGGCATTCGCGAGACCCAGGAAATGCTCGATTTCTGCGCCCGGCACGGGATTGTGTCGGATATCGAAACGATACGCATGGATGAGATCAACACCGCCTATGAGCGCATGCTAAAGAGCGATGTCAGGTATCGCTTCGTGATCGACATGGCGACGCTATAGGGCGGGATTGATCCTTCCCTGCGGCGTAGTTTCATCCCGATGACCCTTCCTCCCCCTTCCGGCTATCGCGGCCGCTTTGCGCCGTCGCCGACCGGGCCGTTGCATTTTGGCTCCCTTGTCGCCGCCGTCGGCAGTTATCTCGATGCCCGCTGCCAGAGCGGCGAATGGCTGCTGCGCATGGAAGATGTCGATACGCCGCGCAATGTGCCGGGGGCGGCGGATGACATCCTGCGTACCCTGGCGCTGTTCGGTTTCGAGGGGGACGGGCCGGTGCTCTGGCAGAGCCGGCGCTTTGATGCCTATGAGGCCGCGCTGGAGCGCCTGCGGCTGGCGGGCCTGGCTTATCCTTGCGCCTGTTCGCGCAAGGAAATCGCCGATTCGGCGACGCGGCGGGCGTCTGACGGCGGTCTGGCCTATCCCGGAACCTGCCGGGGCGGCCTGCCGCCGGGGCGGGCGGCGCGAGCCTGGCGGCTCAGGGTCGAGGCCGAGGAAACGGTTTTTGTCGACCGTCTGCAAGGACGGCAGGCGCAGCGCCTGGATCGGGATGTCGGCGACTTCGTGCTGCGCCGCGCCGATGGCCTCTTTGCCTATCAGTTGGCGGTAGTGGTCGATGATGCCTGGCAGGGCGTCACCGACATTGTTCGCGGCGCCGATCTGCTGGCCTCGACCCCGCGCCAGATTTGGTTGCAAGCCTGTCTGGGCTATGCCCGGCCCCGTTACGCCCATCTGCCGGTGGCGGCCAATGCCGCCGGCGAGAAATTGTCCAAACAGACCCGGGCTCCGGCTCTCGATAGCGGCCGGGCGGCGGCGGAACTGGTCCGCGCCCTTCGATTTCTCGGTCAGCCCGCGCCGGCCGGACTGGCTTTATCCCGGCCGGCCGAGGTCTGGGACTGGGCGCGCCAGCACTGGGATTTCGCGGCCTTGCCACGGCAAGGCTCGATTGCCATTTCTGATTCCGCCGAAAACAGCGCTTGATGAATCCGGGCCGCCGGGAGGGGATCAGTCTTGCCAAGGCTAGAGCAATTTCGGCTCAAGTGCTTACATTTTCCCCTCTCCCGCTTGCGGGAGAGGGTGGTCGAAGGCCGGGAGAGG